>JAHZFN010000154.1:4186-10935 GCA_019421315.1 Peptococcaceae bacterium
TTGCAAAACCTATTTGTCGCCAAAGAAACGTTTGATTTCGATTTCAGCGTTTTCTAAAAAAATATCATTTTTTTGCTTAGTTTTTTTACTTCTCATAAACATAAAGCAATACTCCACCCTCCGCAACTATCCTCACAAGACCATTGTTCAAAAAATTTTTTCGCAAAATTAATTGCTTATGCACATACAATCGCAAAAAAATCAGGCTCCGATTAACTCGGAGCCTTTGCTTTGTCTAAACTAAATTAATTTATATTTTGCAAAACCTATTTGTCGCCAAAGAAACGTTTGATTTCGATTTCAGCGTTTTCTTTGGAATCGGAACCATGAATAAGATTTTCGGTTGTGCAGAAAGCATAGTCGCCGCGAATTGTACCGGGAGCAGCTTCTTCAAATTTGGTTGCACCCATCAAAATTCTCATACCCAAAACAACATCGGGACCTTCAACGATCATAGCCAAAACAGGACCGGAAGTCATGTATTCAACCAATTCGGGGAAGAAAGGCTTGTCTGTCAAATGTGCATAATGTTCTTTCAAAATGTCAGCGTCCAACTGCATTGTTTTGGCTTCGGTAATTTTATAACCTTTTTTTTCAATTCTGGCAATGATTTCACCCATCAAACCTCTTTTCAAAGCATCGGGTTTAAGCATAATATAAGTTCTGTCCATTAATATTTCCTCCTAAAATATGATAAGTGGCGGGAATGTGTGCGAATCGAACACACCTGGCACAGGGTCACTGCGCCACAACGGGTTTGAAGTCCGCGCTGACCACCGGATCAGATCCATTCCCACAAAATCTTATTATATTATAACATATTAATTATATTGGGTAAATACGGCTTTATAACAATTTTTGCCAAAACATTCACCAAAAGCCCCTTTTCAACATAACCTGTACTATAAGACAAATTTTCAAAGGGGGATTTTTCATGGCAAACAACAACAGAAACCGCTGCGGCTGCTTTGGCAACTGCGGAATTTGGGGCTGGTCCCTTTTCAACAACTGTGGCTGCAACAACAGAAACAACTGCGGCTGCCGCAAAGAAGATGAAGTTACAATGCCCTGCTGCTGCTTCTGCAAAAATTATGACCCGATAAGACGCCGCCGCAACAGCGATGACGGCTGCAACTGCTGCGCTTCTTGCGATTGCTGCGATCCTTGCGATTGCTGCGATCCTTGCGAACGTAGCCGTAACCGATGCGAAAGATAACATATGCGGTAACCGACAGTGCTTATCATTAAAAATCAGTAAAAAGTTTTAAATCGGCTGTGAATTAACTCACCTAATTAACTTAACAAATTCACTTACTTAATTAACTTACTTAACTTACTTACTTGACTTAAATTATTGACTTGCATAAAAAACTTGTTTGCGACAAAAAACATTTTCCGAAAAAACTGTTTGCGGGGCTCTGCACCCATTGCCGTTTATCGGCATAAATATAAATATGACTATTATAAAGGAGGTTTTACTTATGTTATATAATTCCTACGGAGGCTGCGGCTGCGGCTGCGGCTGCGAAACCTATAATAATAACTGCTGCTGCAACGGCTTAGGCTATAATTACCTGGGCGGCGGTTTGGGCAATGCTGCGTTCAGCTTTGTCGGTGACTGGGTAAACATCGTGGTAACATTAACTATTTTGCAAAGCATTTTGGGCTTGGTTTGCAACTGGAACTGCTGCGGCTGCAACAACTGAAGTTCAAATCCAGAATAGTCAAAAAAAACTGCCAAATAACAGCAAAAGAACCTGCTTCCGAAAAGAAGCAGGTTCTTTTTTATTCTCTGCCGTTCCAAACTGCAACAATAGGTCTGGTTAGTTCGGCATTATGTTTTCAATAAAGCGTTGGAGCATGGTTGCTACTTCCGCTCTTGTGGAATTGCCCTGAGGCACCAGGGTTGTTGCGGTGCGACCGTTAATCAGACCGACTGCATTCGCCCATTTCATGTTGTCAACGGCATAAGCGGAAATTTGATCAGCATCGGAGTAACCGCTCAAATCTGCCGTTTTGCTTACGTCATATCCCTTGAAGGAAGCATAGCGATAGAAAATTGCCGCCATCTGTTCACGGGTGATATTGTCGTTGGGACCAAAGGTTTTTGCATCGTAGCCTTTAACAATGCCGTTGGCGTTTGCCCAAGCCACTGCGTCTTCATAATAGGAACCTGCTGCAACATCAGCAAAGTTTGCTTTTGTTTCAACTTTAGGTTCATTTTCCAAGCGCCAGAGGACAGTTACCATCATTGCACGGCTCATATTGGTTTCAGGCTCGAATGTTGTGTCGGTAACACCGTTCATCAGACCTTTCTTAACAACATAGTCGATAGCATCTTCTGCCCAATGATCATCGGTATCCGTAAACTTGCTGCCGCCCGGTTGGTCGGGTTTCATCAAATCGGCATAAGCTTTTTCGGCTTCAACAAGTTTGGGATAATTGGTAACGTCGGCTTTGTCTTTATCGGACAATTTATCGTAAGCGTCGCGCGCTTTTTCGATTTGATTGCCGCTGTCTTTGGTTACGGGATCGTCGATTGCATCAATCAGCTTGATAACTTCATCGGCAGGTTTAACAACGGGATCAACGTTGGAGCCGCCGCCGCCACCGCCGCCTACGGCTTTAACAATTACGGGGTTACCGATTAATTGATAATTGCCGCCGGCGTCAATTGCCACGGAGTATTCTTTATTAATTGTAAATTCTCCGTACAATGTGTAGCTGGATTTGCCGTCGTATGCTCTTTCCGTTATGCGGGTCAGCGCAACTTGAGCGCCGTCCAGAGTAACGTTAAAGTTATCATCTGTCAAACCGCTAATTTCTCGGTCGAATTTAACTGTCAGCGCTGTTTTGTTGCCGGAACCGGAAACAACGTTGACAACCATCGGTGTAATTGTCAAGTCTGCGCCGCTGCCATCGGCATATTCATAGGTAACAGCATAATTTGCAGCTTCGACGCCGCTCATTGTAACAGCGTCAACATATAAGCCTGCATCGCTGTCTTTGGTTATGCCGTTCTTGTACTCATAGGTGGGTTTCGCAGTGAGTACGTCTTCGTTTTCACCGTTGACAAAACCTACATATGTAAATTCGGGAGCGGCATTTTCCTGACCGTATTCTCTGGTTACATCAGCAACTTTAATTATCAGAGATGCAGGGTTAATTGTCAAAACGCCTTTTTCTTCACTGATTGTAAAGTTGTAGTTCTGATCATCGCTTAAAGTTCTGCCGTCTTTCAAAGCAACGGTAATCGGATATTCGCCAACGCCTGCTTTTTGGTTAAGCTCATCGGCATCGGAAGTCAAGTTGAACATAGCCGTTACTTTTGCCACATAATCGGCGTTTTGCATATCCTTATCCAAAAGTCCGATAATTTCAAACTGCGGATTAGCTTCGCCGTAAATCTTGGCAACATCCTTGGCTTTGATTACCGCATTGGCTTTGTTGATATAAAGAGTTGCGGTGCCGCTGCCTTTGTAAGCGGGATTGCTTTCGGGTATGGTGTAATGAACTGTGTAAACACCTGCTGTAACAGGTTCGGTAACTGTCGGGTCGGTTGTCAGGGTGTAGCTTACTTCAACGTTTTTGTCTGCGCCGTCAAGAACGGGAACAAAACGAGAATCGTCGGAAATCAGACTGATTGTCTGAATTTCGGAATTGTACACTTTAACGTTATCAACCGCAGTCAAAGCGATGGCTTTCTTATCGGCGTTCAGGGTAATTTCCGCTGTAATGCCGCTTTGATAATTGTTATCCGTAATTTCGGCTTTAATGGTTACTGTGCCGCTTGCCAAAACGGTAACAAGACCGTTTTCGTCAACGGTTGCAACATATTGATTGTCGCTGGACCATTTAACATCGGGCATTGTGCTGCCGTAGTAAGCGTACAGGTTAAAGATATCGCCGACTGTTACATTTTGACCGGAGCCTGTAATGTAGAATTTACCGCCGATTGCGCCGGTAACCGTCATTACACCCGTGTTGTCATATTTGAATGTGTAGTTGTCAGCTCTGCCACCCGATACTGTGATGGGATATTCACCGACAGGGCTGGAGGCATTGGCTTCAACGGAAGCAACGGGTTCAACAAACAGGTTGTTTGCATTTTCGCCTTCCACAAAGCCATCATAAATCAATTCAAATACGGGGTTGGCTTCACCAAAGGCCCGTTCTGCATCTTTGGCTTTTACGGTGAGTTCTTTTTTGCTGATTTCAAATTCAGCACTTGTTTCGTATGTTTCGTAGTTATCGCCTGTGTAGGTTGCGGTTACAACATATTTGCCTGCATTAACAGGTTTTTGACCGTCTGCTGTGGAGTATTTAACGGTTACGTCAACACCGGCAGGAGCCTGATCGTATTGTGCATCTGGCAGTTCACTGCCGTAAACGGTGCCCTGCTGGCGAATTGTCAAACCGCTCAAAGCAGATTTGGCAATAACGAGAGTTGCGTTGGCAGAACCGTAGTAATTGCCTTCAGCTTCAACTTTAACGTTATATGTGCCGCAGGCAATGGGTTTTTCTGTGCTGCCGTTATATTTTACGGTGTACTGTGCGTTTGTATCATCGGGAGTTACCGTTACTTCTTTGGCTTCGCCGTCATAGGCTTGTTCCAAATTGCCTATAACAAAGCTTACATTCTTTTTGGCTGGAACGAAAACAACCTTGGTTGATTTTTCGCCGTAGTTGCCGTCAGCGGCTTTTGTAACGTTAATTGTTACTTTTTGACCGACGGAACCGTTTACTTTAACGGTTGCCAAAGCGGAATTTTCAGCATCTACCGTGATGTCGATGTTATCGTCGCCGCAGGTCCAGATAAATTCACCTGTGCCGTTGCCGCCCAATGCTTCCAGTTCGAATTCGTCATCATAGCATACGGTGCCCGGCAAGCCGATAACGCTGATTTGATCTTGGTCGGCAGAAGCGATAACCATATCTGTTGTTTGATAATCTGTTTCGTAGTTTACTGTGTCGTTAAGTTCAACAGCAACCATGTAGCTGCCTGCATCAACGGGCAGAGAATCCATATCGCCGCCGTTTGCGTCGAGATATTTAACGGTGTAGCCGCGGAATACGCCGCCGTTTTCATCAGCTGCGGAAACGGCTACCGATTTTTCCTGGCCATCGTAAATAAAGGATACGTTGCCCAAAGTAAATGTGATTTTTACTTTTTCGATATTGCCGCTGGCGGTTTGCGTTTTAACATCATCGTCAGCAAATTTGTAGTTGCCGCCTTTGCTGCCGCCGATTGCATTGGCTGTAAATGTTACAACTTTGTTTTCGCCGCTGTTTTCATCATCGAATACGGCGTCACCGATAATTGTAACCTGACCTTCATCGCCTGCCAAAAGACCTTCGATATTTGTGATGTTCACATCGGCATGGTCGGAACCGTCGTATTTTTTGTCCAAAGCGGAAACCGTAAACGCCGTAATGGTTCTTTGAGCGATATCAACGCTGGTTTGAGCGTTGGCAGACTGAACTGTGTACAAGTCGGCTTTATCACCGGTCAATGCTATTTCGGTAACGTAAACCAATTTATCTGTGCCGGCGTTGGCATCTGCCATAGCGCCTTTAGCAGTGGCTTTTACATCGTCTTGGTTAACAAAGTTATCCAAAGCAACGGTTACCTCAACGTCTTTGTTGCCATCATATACTTTGTTTACAGCAGTTACTTCGGTGGTCAAAACCCGCTTGTTCGCCGTAAAGGTTTTGGCTGCGGTTTTGTCAGTGTAGCCTGTTTTTTGGCTGGTTGCGGTAATTGTTACCTTGCCTGTGCCTGTTACAACCACGTTGCCGTCTTGATCAACAGTTGCGTTGCCGCTTACGGTGTAGGTAACATCGCCGCCGGCGTTATCTGCCGTAACGGTAAAGTTATCGCCGTAGTATACTGCTTCGGGAACACCCTCAATGGCGAATACGTCCTGAGTTGCGTTTTTGATAACAAGTTCGGCATTAAAGGGAACAACTTCGTAGTTTGCAGTATCGTCGGGAACAACGGAAATTTGATATGTTCCGACATTAACGGGGTCGGCTTCATTGCCGTCCTGCAAATACTTAATTGTGTAATCTTTGAACAAACCGCCGTTTACCATAGCGGTAAGGTCAACCTTTTGTTTGCTGCCGTCATAAGTGCGGGTTGTGCTTTCCGCGCAGATAACGGAAATTTTGGCTTTGTAAATTTCGGCAGTTGCCGTGCCTTTGATTTTTCCACCTGCCAATTTATAGTTAGCGGCTGCGCTGCCTGACAAGTCTGCAATTGTGTAGTTGACAGTTTTGTCTGCGCCTGCGTCAGCGTCTGCAAAGCTGCCTTCAACAACGGCTTGAACGCCTGCAACAGAGGTTGTTACAGTTACGTCGGCTTTATCTGTGCCGTCGTAATATTTAGGCAGTGCTGTTACCGCAAAATCATCAGCTGTCAATTCTCTGGCGGAAATTGTAACTTCTGTTTGAACGGGAACGGAGGACACTGTGTACAAATTGGCTTTGTCGCCTGCCAAAGTGATGTCGGAAACGTAAACCACTTTGTTTTTGCCCACGTTGGCGTCGGTCATGGCGCCTTTGGCTGTTGCCGTTACATTATCGTTATTGGCAATGTTTGCTAAATCGATTGTTACGTCAACATCTCTGCTGCCATTATATACTCTGTCCGCTGCCGCAGCAGTAGCTGTCAAAATTCGTTTGTTGGCTGTGAAGGTTGCCGTTGCGGTTTTATCCTTGAAGCCTGTTTTCTTGCTGGTTGCGGTGAT
>JAHZFN010000155.1:0-497 GCA_019421315.1 Peptococcaceae bacterium
TGTGATTTCACCTGTAACACTTACATTTTTGATGGCGGCATTTTCCGCAGCGAAACCGAAGAGGGAGCCTTGATTGTCATCGTTGCTGCCTTTCAGTCCGTAAACGGTTTTGCCGTTGCCGTCAAAGGTTCCTGCGTATTGGTTGCTGTAAGTACCGATACTTGTCCAAACATTGGATGATAATTCATCGTTGATGTAGATGTTTGCCAAAAGTTTGGCGTTGTAATCGGTGTGACCTGCGTTTACTTGCTGGGCAAACCAAGCCAGCTCTTCGGCACAGGTGATTTGATATACGCCGCTGATGGGAGTGGGTTGTTCGGCTGTGCCGTCCCAGGTTGTTCTTTCTTGAAGCGTAATATCAAGAGTTTGGTTTTCACCGTCCACGGTAACTTCATCTTTGGTTTTGAAATAACCGGTTGCGGAAATTTCATAAGAGTATGTACCGTCAGGCAGTGTATATACGTTGTTTTCGCCAGCTATTGCTTGTTCGCCGTTTT
>JAHZFN010000155.1:507-2162 GCA_019421315.1 Peptococcaceae bacterium
ACGGTAATTGCCAAATCCGGAGCGTCGGCAGGAGTTATGTTGAATGTTACAGTGTAGGTCTGAGAAGCCTGCAAGGTGATTGCGGGAATATTAACTTCTGCATCTGCAACTTCAAAAGCGCCGTTTACGGATTCGTAACCGAATTTGCTTACGGTATAGGTGTAATTGCCGTTGGGCAGTTTGTATTTGCCGTTTTCGTCGGCGGCAACGGTTTCGCCTGCGCTGTCTTTAACGGTGATTACCGTATCGGCGGGAGTGATGTCGAAGTTGATGTTAAAGGTTTGGTTTGCCAAAGTAACCTTGGTTACGCTGCCGGCATTGTCAAATTCGATTGTTCCGGTTTGTGTGTCGTATTTTTCCTTGCTTACGGTGTAGGTGTAGGAACCTGCGTCTGTCAACAGGTAAACCCCTGCTTCAACGGCAGTTTGAACAACGCCGTCCTTGACAAGAGTAACTGCTGAGTCGATTGGGTCGGGCAAAATATATGTAACATATTTTGCATTATCGTTTTGCCATTTCAAAACAGGGTAGGAACCGTTGTTTGTTGTGGCGAACTGTCCACCCAGCAAACCTGCCATGGCGGCGGTTTTCATTTCGGCTTCTGTTTTGGGAGCGGCAACATCCGCTTCATTGCCGTTGGTGGCAACGCCTGCGGAGGCTGTGTTTTCCAGATAATAGCTTGCAGTTACGGCGTTGACTGTTGCATCGCCGGAGTAGCCTGCAAGACCGCCTGTTTGTCCTGTTTCGGCAGTTACGGTGCCTGTGTTGTAGCAGCCGTTAATTCTGCCGCCGTATTTGCTGTGCAGGTTGCCGACGATACCGCCGATACCTTTGGTTTTGTTGGCAGTTGTACCGCTTACAGCACCTGTGTTGTAGCAGTTTGTTACTTCTTTGTTGGTGAAGCCTGCAATACCGCCTACAGTTGTTTTACCGTTTACAGCGGCTGTGTTTTGGCAGTACATTACGGGAGCAGAGTTGTTGCCGACAATACCGCCGATGCTGTCGCCTGTGGCATTGACTGCACCGTTGTTTACGCAGTTTTTGATGTAATCTGTGTTTGATACACTGCCTGTAATACCGCCGATATAGCTGCTGTCTTTGGCGTTGCCGCCAGTGATCATACCGTTGTTTACACAGTTTTCAATTTTGGTTGTTCCGGGGTAGGATGAGTTAGTTTTGATATAACCAACAATGCCGCCTGTCATGGCGTTGCCTTGGTGAATCGTTGTAACATTGACATTGTTGACGCAGTTGGAAATTGCAGCGCCGCCTTCAACCTGGCTGATGATACCGCCGGCAAATTGTTTGGCGGTAACGCTGCCTTCAACGGTCAGGTTTTTGATAACAGCGCCTGTTGTAACATATCCGAAGAAAGCTTGAGAATTTTCTTGGTTGTCGATTTTTAAGCCGCTGACTGTTTTGCCGTTGCCGTCGAATGTGCCTTTGTAGCCGGGGTAGTATTTGTATGTGGAGCCTGTCTGCAAGCTAGCTGCACCAATCGGTGTCCAATCAAAATTACCGAGATTAATGTTGTCGATCAGTTTACCGTTGATGGTTGAACCGGAATGACCTTGGCATTCTTCGTTGACTTTGGCGGCAAACCATGCCATTTCGGGGCCGTTGCTGATCAAATATGTGCCGTCTTCATCTTGGGC
>JAHZFN010000156.1:0-4962 GCA_019421315.1 Peptococcaceae bacterium
CAGAGCGTTTACGACGTTTTGCAAAGCGTGCTGAAAGAACACGGTATCCATATGGAGGCTTCCTTTACGCCGATGTATAACAGCGCCTATGTTGAGGGTATTAACAATCTGTATGAATTCGACTGCGGCGAACTTTCCGGCTGGATGTATTCCGTTAACGGCTGGTTCCCAAATTACGGCTGTTCCCGCTATCAGGTGCAGGCAGGTGACGTTATCAAATGGGTTTATACCTGCGATTTGGGCTACGACGTGGGCGGCGGCTATATGGGAGAATGAGAACAGTGAACATAGATACAATTAACAATAGTATAATTAATAACGGTATATAAATTTTTGTCAGGCGGTCTTTGACCGCCTGGCTTGCGTTACAAAGAGCTTGAAAATATTATAAGGAATGGTTGAAAAAACGGGTGAGAAACCGCATTGAAACCCTCTGTATCGAGGGAGTGTAAAAACAATAAAAAGATTTGAAATAAAGTTTTGAAAAAATAAGGAGCCTGCGGCGTTTTGCCGCCTTAGTTTTTGTATGAAAGATTGCTTTTCCGAATATCATCCGACCGTTAATTTTCTGTATTTTACGGGCGTTTTGCTTTTTTCCATGATTTTCATGCACCCTGTGTGTTTGGGAATTTCTTTGGTCTGCGCTTTTACCTATTCTGTTTATCTGAACGGTCGGAAATCTTTAAAATTTAATCTGAAATATATGCTGCCGCTGCTTTTGCTGACGGCGTTGATTAACCCTGCCTTTAACCATGAAGGGCAGACAATTTTGACGTATTTGTCCAACGGCAACCCCATCACGCTGGAATCCATCGTTTACGGCGTGGCGGCGGCGGCAATGCTGGTTGCCGTTATCTGCTGGTTTTCCTGCTACAACTCGGTGATGACCTCGGATAAATTCGTCTATCTTTTCGGCAGAATTATTCCGTCCCTTTCGCTGATTTTTTCGATGACACTGCGTTTTGTGCCTCGTTTCAAGGCACAGTTTAAGGTGGTTTCCAATGCCCAAAAATGCGTGGGCAGGGACATTTCCAACGGCGGTCTGCTCCAAAGACTGCGCCATGCCATAACCATTCTTTCCATCATGGTGACATGGTCTTTGGAAAGCGCCATCGAAACGGCGGACAGCATGAAAAGCCGCGGCTACGGACTGCCGGGGCGAACCGCCTTTTCAATTTATTCCTTTGACAGGCGGGATAAGCAGGCGCTGCTTTTTTACGGCTTCTGCATTTTGTATATTGCGGCGGGCGGCGCTTTGGGCGGCTTGGAATGGCAGTATTTCCCCTATATCAAGGGCAGCCCGGAAAGCGTTTACACTGTCAGCCTGTATATTTGTTACTTTGCTTTGTGCATTTCACCTGTGATAATTGATGTGAGGGAGGACAGGAAATGGAAAGCTTTACAATCAAAAATCTGACATTTTCCTATCCCGAGCAGGAAAAGCAGGTTTTGAAAAATTTAACTGTGGATTTTCATAAAGGCGAGTTGGTAACTCTCTGCGGACCCAGCGGCTGCGGCAAAAGCACTCTGCTGCGGCAGCTGAAGAGCGTTTTGGCGCCCCACGGCAAAAAAAGCGGCGAAATCCTTTTTGAAGGCAGGCTCCTTTCGGAAATCGACCAAAGGGAGCAAAGCGCCAAAATCGGCTTTGTTATGCAAAATCCCGACAACCAGATTGTTACCGACAAGGTTTGGCACGAGCTGGCTTTCGGCTTGGAAAGCCTGGGCTTCAAAACTGCCGAAATCCGCGGCAGAGTGGCGGAGATGGCAAGCTTTTTCGGTATTCAAAATTGGTTTTATAAAGATGTCAGCGAGCTTTCGGGCGGGCAAAAGCAGCTTCTCAACTTGGCGGCGATTATGGCTATGCAGCCCTCCGTTTTGATTTTGGACGAGCCGACTTCGCAGCTTGACCCCATTGCGGCGGCGGATTTTTTGGCGACTGTGGGCAAAATCAACAGAGAGCTTGGCACCACCGTTATCATGACCGAACACCGCCTGGAGGAGGTTTTCCCCATGAGCCATCGGGTTTTGGTGATGGATAACGGAGAGTTTATCTGCGACGGCACGCCGTCTTTTGTGGGCGGGGAGCTGAAAAAACAAAACCACGCCATGTTTACCGCCATGCCTGCGCCGATGCGGATTTATGCTGACGTTCCCAACGACTTGGAATGTCCCGTTACGGTGCGGGAGGGCAGAAACTGGCTCAACGCTTATGCCGAAAACCACGCCTTGGGCGATATTCCTGCGGCGGAAATCCCCGATTTTGCCAATGCCGAAACGGTGGTGGAGCTGCAAGAGGTTTGGTTCCGTTATGAGCAAAAGGGCAATGATATTATCAAAGGTCTTTCGCTTCAGGTGAAACGAGGCGAATTTCTGGCAATTTTGGGAGGCAACGGCACAGGCAAAACCACAACTTTGTCTTTAATCGGCGGGCTGAACCGCCCGTACCGCGGCAAAATTTTGATTGACGGCGAAGAAATAAATGGCAAAAACCAAAATAATATATACAGGGGCAAGCTGGGTGTTCTGCCCCAAAACCCACAATCCCTTTTCGTCAAGAAAACCGTCAAAGATGATCTTTACGAAATGCTGGGCGGCAGACACCTGCCCAAGGAGGAGCAGGCGAAAAAGGTGCGGGCTGTTTCGGAGCTTTGTCATTTGAAAAATCTGCTGGACAGGCATCCTTATGATTTGTCGGGCGGCGAACAGCAAAGGGCGGCCTTGGCAAAGGTTTTGCTTTTGCAACCGAAAATTCTCTTGCTGGACGAACCCACCAAGGGTCTGGACAGTGAGTTTAAGCTGGAATTTGCGGAAATTATCGCCGATTTGCAGAGAGGCGGCGTTACCGTTATCATGGTCAGCCACGATATTGAATTTTGCGCCGCTTATGCTCACCGCTGTGCCATGTTCTTTGACGGCAATGTGGTTACGGCGGACGAGCCGAGAGCCTTTTTCTCGGGCAACAGCTTTTACACAACGGCGGCAAACCGCATGGCAAGGCATTTACTGCCTGAGGCGGTTACGGCAGAGGATGTAATCGCCGCCTGCGGCGGCAGTCCCTCTTATCACAAACCCGATATGACGGGAAAAAACTCCGACCAAAAGGATTTGCAGTATTATTCCCTGGATAAAGACGACGACCAAAGCCGTTACGATAAGAAACAACCCAAGAAAAAACTGCCGTGGTGGCGGAAAATTCTGGCTTGTCTGGCGGGCGCCGCGGCTCTTTTTGCGGCGGCATCCACCCTGTATGAATTTGACCTGCCCTTTCTTTCGGGGCAGGACGATGTTTTCAGCAGTGTTTATGTTGTTCTGATCGGGGCTTTGCTGGTGCTGATTTTGGCAATCGGCCGCCGTGCCAATCCCCCGATGGCGGATGACCAAATGGTGGTTGGCAAACGCAAGCTTGCCAAAAGAACCGTGGCGGCGGCGCTGATGATTCTTTTGGCTATCCCCGTTACCATTTTTATCGCAAATATTATTTCATCTCACTTTTGGTGATTTTAGAAACTTTGCTACCCTTTGCTCTGGTTTTTGAAAGCAGAAAACCCCAGGCAAGAGAGCTTATTATCATTTCCGTGCTCTGCGCTGTCGGCGTCGCCGGCAGAATGGCATTTTTCATGCTGCCCCAGTTCAAGCCGGTTGTGGCTCTGACCATCATCGCAGGCGTTGCTTTCGGCGGCGAAACGGGCTTTTTGGTGGGTGCCGTTACGGGTTTTGTTTCCAACTTTTTCTTCGGGCAGGGGCCGTGGACGCCCTGGCAGATGTTCAGCTTCGGCATAATCGGTTTCTTGGCGGGGGTGCTTTTCAAAAAAGGGTGGCTGCGGCGAAACCCCCTTTCCCTCTGTATTTTCGGCGGGCTGTCCACAATCATTATTTACGGCGGCATCATGAATCCCGCTTCGGTTTTGATGTATCAGTCGGAGGTTACCTGGCCGATGATTGTTACCGCCTACGGCTTGGGCTTTCCGATGGATCTTATCCATGCCGTGGCAACGGTGTTCTTCCTTTGGTTCATTTCCCGCCCCATGCTGGAAAAGCTGGACAGAATTAAAGTGAAATACGGGCTTTTGGAATGATTTTTTTTATAAATATATTTGGTTGCGGCGGGGCAAAGCGGCGGGCGTTTGACCGCTGAGCCTTGCTTGCTCGGTATTAAAAGAAAAGGAATTTGTAATTTTTTTGCAAATTCCTTTTTTTTATGCCGATTTTCATTTATTTTTGAAAATCGGTACAAATTTTTTTTGTATTTTCGCTCTGCTCAAAATACTTTTGCATATTACCTGCTAAATACCGCTTGTTTGGGGCGGTTAGCAAAAGAAAAATGTGAAAAAATGAAAGGAAAAAAATTTCAAAAGCAACGAAAAATTGATTTTTTGCAAAAAAACAGCGTATAAATATTAATTGCGGGGCTGTTTTCTAAATTGCCTGATAATTATACAAAAATATGATAAATAAATGAATGAGGGTTTTCATATTTGGCGGCTTTTTGTTCGGAAAAAGCGACAAATTAAGCCTTTGATTTGCTAAATATGCACAAATATCCAAGGAAAAAAATCCCTTGCAAATGCCAGTTTGGTGAGTGTTTTTGGCATATTTTGATAAGGCTGTGAAAACTTTTGTGGCAGATGTGATAATTCGGAAAATTATCTGAAAGTTATGCAGTAGTTATTGACTATAAATATGAGAAAAGAATATACTATGGATATGCCAGACGCAAGAGTTCGGATTATTCTTGCGCAAAAGTCGGTTCACCTAAAAGAGCCGCAAGTGATTATATTTTTTATTTAGGAGGAAAAAATCTATGAAATTGAAAAAAGCTTTGTTATTGGCTTTCTGCATGGTAGTTGCCATGTTTGCTCTGACTGCCTGCGGCGGCGGCGACGCTGCTGACGATCAAGCTGCTGCCGACAACGGCGACGGCACCTACACACTCCGTATCGTTCATACCGAAGCAGAAGACAG
>JAHZFN010000156.1:5012-10646 GCA_019421315.1 Peptococcaceae bacterium
AAATGGATTGAAGCTGAATCCGATGGTAAAGTACAAGTTGAAGTTTATCCTAACGGTTCTTTCTCCGGTTCCGACGCTGACATCATCCAAGCTACCGCTTTGGGTCAGTTAGAAGTTGGTTTTGCAGCTACTTCCGCTTTCACAGAATACAACCCTGTTTGGGGTATTTTGGATATGCCTTTCGTTTTTGACAGCGAACAAGACTACTTCAACGCTGTTGACGGTGAATTGGGTCAAAAACTGAACGCAACATTGGACGGCACAGGCCTCAAAGTTCTCGGTCTTTCCTTCATGGGTTCCAAACAAATCACCAACAACCAACATCCCATCAAAACCGTTGCTGATATGCAAGGTTTGAAAATGAGAACAATGCAGTCCGACGCTCACATCGACCAATACAAATATATGGGCGCAAACCCCACTCCCATGAGCTACGGCGAAGTATTCACCGGTTTGCAGCAGGGTACTGTTGACGGTCAAGACCAATCCGCTACTATTATCTGGGCTCAGAAATGGTATGAAGCACAAAAATATATGACAATCGTTAACATTAACTTTGGTACAATGGCTTTCACAGCTAACGAAAGCTGGTACAACGGTTTGCCCGATGACATCAAAGCTTTGGTAGACGAAGGCGTTAAAACCTACATCCTTGATTGGGAACGTGACTACGAAATGAAAGCTGAAGCTGATTGTCAACAAAAAATCGCTGACGCAGGTTTGGAAGTTTACAAACCCACAGCTGAAGAATTGCAAACCTTCAAAGATGCTGTAAAAGGCGAACATGAAAAATATGCTGAACAATGGGGTCAGGAATGGTTTGATTTGGCATACTCTTTCAACGGCAGCGGTTCCGCTGATGCTGCCGACGGTGCTGCCGACGCTCAAGCTGATGCTCAATAATCAGTAATACAAAATCGTAAATCTAAATCTGGCATAAATTTTAGGTTTTAAGTTTTTAATAAAAATTACGGCAATAACAGGGCAAATGCCCTGTTATTGCTGTGAATAAAGAGTTTTTGAAGTTTTTTTGTGTGAAAAGTGAAATTTTTCTAAAACTGTTCATGTATGCGGGTACATATATTGAATATTGAAAAAAAATATAATATAATAATCCACAACATATTATAATATGTATGTTATCGCAAAACTGCGGTGACGGGGTGCTTCGGCGCAGTTTTAAGTTCGGCTGTAAATCTGTCAGCTTTGTTTCGGAAGGCGGACGGGTTAATATAAATATTTTACAGGACTTATTATGGTTTGCCTAGGCAAACGGGCACTCGGAGTGGGGCAAAAGCCCCGAGGTAAAAAAATTTATGGAGGGATATTTTCATGAAAATCTTTAAAAAGTTGGTTAACGCCTACAACCAACTGGAAGAAAAAGTGCTGGTTATCAGCCTTATCTTCACAGTATGCCTGATTTTCCTCCAGGTTGTAATGAGATATGTATTCAACAACTCATTCTCTTGGAGTGAAGAATTGGCTCGCTACGTATTCATCTGGCAATGTTGGCTTGGTACAAGCTTAGCATTCAGAGAAAAACGTCACATCAAAATTACAATTATCGAAGACGCACTGAAATCCGAAAAAGCAAAAGCTGCATTCCGTATGATCGGTCATATCGCAATGGTAGTTTTCTGCGTAATCGTTGTAAAATACGGCTGGGACGTATGCTCCGCTCAAATTCAGCTGGGCCGTGTTTCTGCCGGTACAAAAATCCCCATGTGGATGCTGTACCTCTGCCTGCCGTTCAGTAACCTCGTTGTTTTGATCCGTATCATTGCCGAAGGTGTTGAAGACGTTCTGATTGCATTGGGCAAAAAAGAGCCTCCGAAACATGACAATGATCACTTGGCAGCAGTTTAAGGAGGTGCGTCATAAATGGCAATTGCAGTATTATTCGGTTCATTCCTGGCGTTGATTTTCCTTGGTATGCCTATCGGTTATGCCATCGGTTTGGCAACCCTTTTGGGTGTTGCCATCGACCCCATCGTTCCTTTCACCACATTGACGCAAAACTGCGTTACAGGTGTTGACTCTTTCCCCTTGATGGCCGTTCCTTTCTTTATGTTGGCAGGTAACTTGATGAGCTGCGGCGGTATCGCCGAACGTATCGTTCATCTCTGCGACGTATTGTTTGGTAAATTCTCCGGCGGTCTTTCCATCGTTACCATCGTTGCTTGTATGTTCTACGCAGCACTTTCCGGTTCTGCCGTTGCAACAACCACAGGCGTTGGTTCTTTCATGATTCCTTCCATGGCTGAACGTGGTTACGACAAAGGCTTTGCGGCTTCCGTAACAGCTGCCGCAGGTTCCATCGGGGTTATTATTCCTCCGTCCATTCCGTTCGTTATTTACGGCGTAACTGTAAACTGCTCCATCGGTGACTTGTTCATCGCCGGCGTTATGCCCGGTGTTGCAATGGGTGTCGCTCTTATCATCATGTCCGTAATTTATTCCAAAAGACACGGTTACGGCGGCGACAAAACCCATTACACAGCAAAACAAGTTTGGGTTGCTTTCTACCGCGCCATCTTTGCATTGTTGATGCCTGTTATCATTTTGGGCGGTATCTATTCCGGTATCTTCACACCTACAGAATCCGCCGTTGTTGCTTGCGTATACTGCGTAGTTATCAGCTTGCTGGTTTACAGAGAAATGAACCTCAAAGGCTTGTACGACGCTCTTTGTGACACCGTTTGCGTAAACGGTTTGTCCACATTCATGGTTGGTATGTCCATGGCGTTCGCTGTTTACCTGAACGTTGAAAACATTCCTGCTACCATCGCTGCTTGGATGCTCGGCATCACCTCCAACAAGATCGCTTTGCTCCTCATGATCAACGTATTCTTGCTGGTTGTTGGCTGCCTTATCGACAACATCCCCGCAACAATCATCTTGGCTCCGATCCTGCTGCCTATCGTAACACAAGTTGGTATGGACCCCGTAACCTTCGGTATCATGTTGACCATGAACTTGGCTATCGGTTTCGTAACACCTCCTTACGGCATCAATATCTTCGTTGCGTCCGCAATTTCCGGCGTTCCGATGATGAAGATGATGAAAACGACGGTGCTTTGTTTGATTTCGTTGTTAATTGTTTTGATGTTGGTAACTTATGTTCCCGCATTCACATTGTGCTTCTTAAGCTGATAAACAATTTAATAACGTATTTAATAACATACATTTTTTCATTTGATTTTCTCAGGAAAACTCCGACGGCTTTTGGCGTCGGAGTTTTCGCATTATGCGGCTTTTCGGAGTTTTACCTGATATTTTGGGGGAAGGATATGGTTTTGAGGTCGATAAAAAGTGGTTCGTCAAATAATCCAATATAATAATTTGATATAATGCTTTAAAATAATGATTTTGGGCTTTGAGCGCAGACAAGCTGTTGTTTATATTATGAGAGCTGTCTGTGCTTTTTTTTGTTGCTGTGGTGAGGATTTTCCGCATTTTTACTCTGACTGCTATTTTGGGGTTGTGCGTAAATATCATGCGAATAAAAAAATACAAGTAATACAATATGAAGCATTAGATTTGAGCCAAACAACGTGGTTTTACTGCTTGAAATTGTGAAATTCCGGTGCTTTTGCTGTTAAATAAATGCGTTGGCGCCAAGCCGCTTTTATTGCAGTTGCCAGTGTTTAACAGGTATAATACCGTTTGGGGGAGAAAGCATTTGCTTTGCGGTAATTATCTCCATAAAAGAATAGTATGTGAGAGCAGTGTGTAAAATAAAGTTGCATTTTGTCAAAATATGTATATAAGCATTGTCATATTGTGATAACAGGGTGAAAAACAGTTTGAAATGCGTTGAAACAGTGTTTTTTAAGCTTGGAAATCAATCGAATTGCGAAAATATGTAAGCAATGTGTGAAAATGTGTGAAAAAACGGAAATTTTTACAATTAACTGAATATTTTAGCAAAATTCTATTGACGAATGAAAAAACGCCGTTTATAATACAGGTATGCCAGGCACAATTAATGCAATGAATTTACAGAAACATTTTTGTGCGCAAGAACCCCGACGGGGTACAGTTATTATTTTAAAATAGGAGGAAAATGATTATGAAATTGAAAAAGGTAATATTTTTAGTTTTATGTATGGTAGTTGCAATGTTTGCTTTGACCGCCTGCGGCGATGACGCAGCAAGTGATGGCACTGCTGATAATGGCGACGGCACTTACACAATCCGTATTGCACACACCGAAGCCGAAGACAGATCCTTGAACCTGGCATGTGTTGAATTCCAAAAATGGATTGAAGAAGAATCCCAAGGCAAAGTAAAAGTTGAAATTTATCCTAACGGTTCTTTCTCCGGTTCCGACTCCGACATTCTCCAAGCAACAGCATTGGGTCAGTTGGAAATCGGCTTGCCCGCAGCTCAGGCTTTCACAGAATATGACCCTGTTTGGGGTATCTTGGATATGCCTTATCTGTTCGATTCCGCTGAAGCTTACTTCAACGCAATGGACGGCGAAATGGGCGAAAAACTGACAGCTACATTGGAAGGCACAGGCTTCCATATGTTGGGTTACGCTTTCATGGGCGTTAAACAAATGACCAACAGCCAACATGCAATCAAAACCGTTGCTGACCTGCAAGGTTTGAAAATGAGAACACAACAATCCGATGCTCATATCGAAATGTACAAATGCATGGGCGCTAACCCCACTCCCATGAGCTTTGGTGAAGTTTTCACAGCATTGCAGCAGGGTACTGTTGACGGTCAAGACCAATCCGGTACAATCATCTGGGCTCAGAAATGGTATGAAGCTCAAAAATACATGACAGTCACCAACCACAACTACGGCACAATGTGCTTCGTTGCCAACGAAGATTGGTTCAACGGTCTGCCCGATGACATCCGTGCATTGGTTGAAGAAGGCACCAAAACATACTTGATCGACTGGGAGCGTGACTATGAACTCAGCGCTGAAGCTGATTGCCAGCAAAAAATTGCTGACGCAGGTGTGGAAGTTTACACACCTACCGCTGAAGAATTGCAAACATTCAAAGACGCTGTAGTTCCCGAACTTGAAAAATATGCTCAGGAATGGGGTCAGGAATGGTTTGATATGGCAAAAGCTGCAAATGAAGCAGCCGCTAAATAACAACAAGAACAAAAGTCTGGCATAAATTTTGTTTGAGTTTCTAACTTAAAACCAAAAGCGGGAATAGCAGGGCGCAGCCCTGTTATTCCCGTGTTTATATGCTTATGCGATAGGCGTCGCTGCTCCGTTATTTGTGCGGAGCGGGTTCTTGATACTATATATAGATGGATTACTGCTGAATTGAAAAAATACATATTATATATAGTAGAAGCACTAAAAACGTTGCCACAGCCATAGCAAAGCTTTGTTGCGATGAGATAAATTTTCTCCAAAAAGATGAAAAAAAGCGTTGACAAAGCTTTTTGTATGTGGTAATATAAATAAGCTGTCGCTTGCAGCCGAGGTTGCAAGGCTTTGAGAGAGAATAGAGTTAAAAAAACTTGAAAATAATCTCAAAAAAGTATTGACAACGAGGCGATATGCTGATATAATATATAACAGTGTCGCAAGGGCACAGCAAAGAAAGAGATCTTTGAGAACTGAATAGTGAGAAGCCAAAGTTCAAAACAACCAGT
>JAHZFN010000157.1:0-2613 GCA_019421315.1 Peptococcaceae bacterium
GCCACCTGCGATTCCATGGGAATTTGCTTTGAGGGCAGCATGAGCTGCGGCAAATGCAAAAATGTTGCCAAGAGATAAATAATAATATAAAGTTAATAAAGGCGTAATATATCAGGTGTAAAATCAGTATTAAAACTGAAAACAGCTAACTAAAATATATTAGGAAGATTAAGAAAGAATATGTCATACAAAAAACCTGTTAAATTAAAACGAAACAAAAAAACAAACGAAAAAAACAGCTTTGACCGCACCTCCAAAAGGCAAAACGGCGGCAGAAATAAATTTTCCGAGGACAGTAATTTAATCCGTGGCAGAAACCCTGTAATCGAAGCTTTGAAAAGCGGCAGAACCATCAATAAGGTGATTGCGGCAAGCGGCCAGGAGCCGATTTTTACAAGGCAGATCAGGGAGCTTTGCAAAGAACACAAAATTCCTTTTCAGGAGGCGGAACGCAGCCGATTGGACAGCATAACTCATGATCATCAAGGGGTTATTGCTTATGGTTCGCCTGTGGATTATGTTGAGGTTGAGGATATTTTGCAAATTGCCAAAGCCAAAGGCGAGGATCCTTTTATTGTGATTTTGGCGGAGGTAGAGGACCCGCATAATTTGGGCGCCATCATGCGTACCTGCGAGTGTGCGGGGGTGCACGGTATAATCATTGCCAAGCACGGCGCAGTTCCGGTAACGGAAACTGTTATGAAGGTGGCGGCGGGAGCCGCCGAATATGTGCCTGTTGCCAGGGTTGCCAATATTTCCAATGCCATCAAAACTCTGAAAGAAAACGGAGTTTGGGTGGCGGGCGCTCATATGACCGATGCTGTGGAGCTTTGGCAAGCGGATTTGACGGGCGGCTTGGCTGTTGTCATGGGCAGTGAGGGCAAAGGAATTCCGCCGCTGGTTGCCAAAAACTGCGATTTTATGGTGAAAATCCCTATGTTCGGCAATATCAATTCGCTGAATGTTTCTGCCAGTGCGGCTGTGATTATTTACGAAGCTGTTCACCAAAGGCGGAAAACGCTGCCGAAAGCAGAAAAAATATAAACGCCTGCTAAACGGATATGCGATAAAAGATATGAAGTGAAATTATGAAGTGAAAATATAAACTGAATATAGAAGTATTTAACATTGACCGCTGAACTTTTTGCGGTTATAATGATAGTGTAAACGGTAAGCGTTGGCTTACGGAGATATAAATTATATAATTAAATTATTTTATAATATAATTTATGAGAATATTGGTTAATAAGGTGGATTTTGCATGAAACTTGGTATAGAAGGTGAACCGATTCCCGCTTTTGAGGATATGGCGGATGAGGCTGTTGTGGAGCTGGCAGGCAGCGGCGATATGAACGCTCAGGAATATTTGATTAATAAATATAAAAATTTTGTGCGTGCCAAAGCCAGAACCTATTTTCTTTTGGGCGGCGACAAAGAGGATTTGATTCAGGAGGGCATGATCGGTATGTATAAGGCAATTCGTGATTATCGCCCGGACAAGCTTTCTTCTTTTCGGGCTTTTGCGGAGCTTTGCATTACCCGTCAGATTATTACGGCAATCAAAACCGCAACCCGTCAAAAGCATATTCCGCTCAATTCCTATGTGTCTTTGAACAAACCCATTTATGACGAGGATTCCGACCGCACGCTTCTGGACGTGATTACGGGAACCAAGATTACCGACCCCGAAGAGCTGATTATCAGCCGCGAGGAATTTGATAATATAGAAGAAAAAATGGGCGAACTGTTAAGCTCTTTGGAACTGAGGGTGCTGATGTATTATTTGGAGGGCAAGTCCTACCAGGAAATTGCCGAGGATTTGGGCAGACACGTCAAGTCCATCGACAACGCCTTGCAAAGGGTAAAACGCAAACTGGAGAAATATCTAGACGACAGAACAGAAGATGAAAAATAATTTTAAGTTTACTGCAAAGGCAAAAAGCAAAAGGCTTTTTGCCTTGTTTTTTTATAAATGGTGTTTGGATATAATAGATTTTTTGCGGTAAATGATTGGTTGCGTTTGTCTATTTTAAAAGTTTTTTGAAAATTTGCAGTAATATTGTTTTTACCGGAAGATTGTGATATACTGTATTATGCTTAGGTGTAAATAATAAATTATCGCGATTTGAATAATTGCAAATAAGCTTAAAATGCTTTTTTACGGTGGATAATATAATGTTGGCATTGATAATAAAAGTATTTAATTCAAAATATTAATGAAGTGATAGAAATAAGAAGATAGAATATTAAAATATATTTAAATTTCTTGAGATATTAATGAGATTTGTTGGGAAAAATATTTTTTATTTTGAACATTGCAGAAATAGAACGAGTTGCTTAAGATGAAATTGATGAAAACCGAAGATGCTGTCGGTCAGGTTTTGTGCCATGACATAACGCAGATTATCAAAGGCGTTACCAAAGACGCCGTTTTCAGAAAAGGTCATGTGATCAGGGAAGAAGATATTCCTGTTTTGCTCAGTGTCGGCAAGGATCATATTTATATTTGGGAAAAGGATGCAGGTGTGCTGCACGAAAACGAGGCGGCAGAAATCCTGCGGGAAATCTGCCAAGGCGAAAATATGCACCCTTCCGAAGTTAAAGAGGGCAAGA
>JAHZFN010000157.1:2623-7811 GCA_019421315.1 Peptococcaceae bacterium
GCGACGGACTGCTGAAAATCAACAAGGAAAAGCTGTTGGCGGTAAACAGCCTGGGGCAGATGATGATTGCCGCCCGCCATGGCAATTTCGCCGTTAAAAAAGGCGATAAGCTGGCAGGCACCAGAATTATTCCTTTGGTGATTGAAGAAGAAAAAATGCAAAAAGCCAAGGAAGCGGCAGGCTCCGAACCTCTTTTGCAGCTTTTGCCTTTTCAACCGAAAAAGGTTGGCATTGTTACCACAGGCAACGAGGTTTACTACGAACGAATTAAAGATACATTTACACCGGTTATTATAGATAAGGTTTCGGAATTCGGCGCTGAAATTATGGGGCATGAGGTCTGTCCCGATGATCATGAAACAATTACTGCCGCAATTAAAAAGCTTCTGGCAACAGGCGCAGAATTTGTCATTTGCACGGGCGGCATGAGTGTTGATCCCGACGATAAAACGCCGCTGGCAATCAAAAACACAGGCGCCGACATTGTTTCCTACGGCGCTCCTGTTTTGCCGGGCGCAATGTTCCTTTTGAGCTATTACGACGGTAATATTCCTGTGGTCGGTCTGCCCGGCTGTGTTATGTATGCCAAAAGAACCATTTTTGATTTAGTTCTCCCCAGGCTCATGGCGGATGATAAGGTTACTGCCGAGGATTTGCAGGAGCTGGGCGAGGGTGGTCTTTGTTTGGGCTGTGATGTTTGTACATTCCCCAACTGCGGCTTTGGCAAGTAGGTGAGCTATATGGCAGAAAATCGAGAATTTACACATTTTGATGCAGGCGGCAATGCCTGGATGGTTGATGTGGGTGCCAAGTCGGATACCGAAAGAGAGGCCTATGCCACAGGTAAAATCTACATGAGCCGTGAATGTTACGAAAAGGTTAAGGCGGGAAATATGAAAAAGGGCGACGTTTTGTCCGTTGCCAGAATAGCTGGAATTATGGGTGCTAAGAGAACCTGCGATTTAATTCCCCTGTGCCACAACATCAATTTGACCAAGCTGGAAATTGATTTTACAACAGACGATGCCGGTTGTTCCGTTACAGCCTTTTGCCGTGCCAAAACCATCGGCAAGACGGGCGTAGAGATGGAGGCGCTGACAGGGGTAAACATTGCTTTGCTGACAATTTACGATATGTGCAAGGCGGTTGACAAAACCATGAAAATGGGTGAAATCTGCCTGCTGAAAAAAAGCGGCGGCAAAAGCGGTCTTTTTGTAAATCCTAACCACAGCGCATAGCTTTGGTGTGGTATTTTATATAAAATAATAAACGATAAAATAAAAGATGTGAGAGTGGTGTTAAAATATGCAGGATATATTGGGCAGGCAGATTGATTATCTGCGCATTTCCATCACCGACCGCTGTAATCTTCGTTGTAAATACTGTATGCCCGAACCCATTGCCAAAGTGGGCATGAGCGAAATTTTAACATATGACGAAATTGTTGCTCTGTGCCGAATGGCGGCGGAGCTTGGGATAAAATATGTTAAGGTTACGGGCGGCGAACCTCTGGTGCGTTTGGGATGTGCGGATTTAATCAAGATGATTAAGGCTGTCCCCGGCATTGAACGGGTGACGATGACAACAAACGGCGTTTTGCTGGCAGAAAACATCGGCGCTTTGGTGAATGCAGGCTTGGATGCCGTCAACATCAGCCTGGATACCGTAAACCCGCAAAAATTTGCCGAAATTACGGGCAAAGACGAGTTTGATGCGGTTATGGCGGGCATTGAGGCTGCTATTAAATCAGGGATTCGGGTTAAGGTGAACAGCGTTTTAATGCAGAACAAAAACGAGAACGAATGGCACGATTTGGCATTGCTTGCCAAAAAATATCCTTTGGACGTGCGTTTTATCGAGATGATGCCAATCGGTTACGGCAAGGAAAATCAAGGCGTAAGCAACGATGTTTTGCGGCGGCTTTTGGCGGAAAAATATTCCCTGACGCCTGACGAAAGCTTTCATGGCTACGGTCCCGCCGTTTATTGCAATATTGACGGTTTTCAGGGCAGTGTCGGTTTTATCAGCGCCATGCACGGCAAATTTTGCAAGGATTGCAACCGTATCCGCCTGACCTCTGTGGGCTTTTTGAAGCCCTGCCTTTGCTACGGCGAGGGCGTGGATTTGAAAACGCCTCTGCGGCAGGGGGATTACGAAAAAACCAAGGCTTTGCTGCAAAATGCCATCGCCCAAAAGCCGAAAGAGCATTGTTTTGAAAGGGAAAAGGAAATTACCGAAAGCCATAATATGGTGGGAATCGGGGGTTGAAAATATGAGAGAAAACAACGAAAAAAATAAAAATACGGGTATCATCAAAGGTATCTGCATAAGCGAAAAAAAAGGTACGCAAAAGCACACTGTGCCGCAGGCGGAAATGAAAGAAAATTTTGGCATTGTAAACGATGCTCATGCGGGAAATTGGCATAGGCAGGTCAGTCTGCTTTCCTTTGAGAAAATAGAGGATTTCCGAGCCAAGGGTGCCGAGGTTGATTTCGGCGCTTTCGGCGAAAACCTGATTGTTGATGGCTTTGATTTTCGGAATTTGCCTGTTGGCAGCCGCTTTGCCTGCGGAGATGTGATTTTGGAAATGACCCAAATCGGCAAGGAATGTCATAGTCATTGCGCAATTTATCATGCCATGGGCGACTGCATTATGCCCAGGGAGGGTGTTTTTGCCAAGGTTGTCAAAGGCGGCGTGATCAAAGAGGGCGACGAAATGATTTTGCTTCCTTTGAATATGAATCGACCTTTAACAGCAGCGGTTATCACTGTCAGCGACAAAGGTGCAAAGGGCGAACGTGAGGATAAAAGTGGTCCTGTTTTGGCTGAAGCTTTGGAAAACGCTCAATACGATGTTGTGGAAAACATGATTGTGCCTGACGAAAAGCCTATTTTAATTAGGCAGCTTTCCCGTTTGGCAGACCAAAGGCAGGTTAATTTGATTTTGACAACGGGCGGTACAGGCTTTGCCGAAAGGGATGTTACGCCCGAGGCGACCATGGCGGTTGCCACCAAAAATGCCCCCGGCATTGCCGAGGCGATTCGAGCCTATTCCATGACTATTACCGACCGCGCCATGCTGAGCCGAGAAGCTTCGGTTATCCGTAACAAAACTTTGATTGTTAATTTGCCCGGCAGTCCCAAGGCGGCAAAGGAATGTGTTGATTTTGTTTTGCCGGCTTTAAAGCACGGCATTGAAATCTTGACGGGACGAGCCGCCGAGTGCGCAAGAGAGCAGTCGATTGATAAAAATGATTAATAAAACATATTAAATAATATCACGCAGGCAGGCTTTGTTTGCGTGATATAAAATGAAACAAAATATCCTTAAGTGAGTATAAAGGATGATAGTTTGTATATTTAAACAAATTACAATATGAGCACAGAACCTGTTTTTTTTTGACAGGCTCATGGCTGTATTGCTAAGAAAATCCTCAAAATATAATTGGGATTTAAAGCCGAAAGGCTTAAAATAAACCAAAAGAATTTATAAAATTTTATTAAGGAAGGTGTTATATCAAATGAAAAAAGGTTTAATTTTGTTATTGGCAGGCGTTTTGATGATGTTTGCGCTGGCAGGCTGCGGTTCGCAGACGGATACTGAGGCACCGGCAGAAGGAACTGCCGCTGCTGACCAATTTGAGGCAACTACAATTTATCTTTCCGCCGCCAACAGCATGAGTGACGCAATGGACGAAATTATTGCTCTTTACAACGAACAACAGCCCAATGTTACCGTATCTGCCGTTTATGACAGCTCCGGCACTTTGTTGGCGCAGATTGAGGAAGCAGGTGGCTGCGACATTTTCTTCTCTGCCGCACAAAAACAAATGGACGCTTTGCAGGAGGACGGGTTGATTGTGGACGGCACAAGACATAACGTTGTCAACAACGAATTGATCGTTATGACTTATAAAGACAGCAACACTCAGGTTACGGGTCTGGACACCTTGGATAAAGCGGAAAGCCTTGCCATTGCAGGCGGCACGGTTCCTGCAGGCAATTACACCAGAAAAGCCCTGATTGCCAACGGCGTTTTGCATGAAACCGAGGATTCCGCCAAAATCACATCTGACGAAATTTCTCAGGCTTTGGGCGGCGTAACCATTAACGAATGTGAAAACGTGGGCGCTGCTGCTCAGGCTGTTTCCGAAGCCTCCAACGAATGCGGCACCTGCTACTATTCCGATTTTATCAAATATACCAACCAAGGATTTGCTTTGGAGGTAGTTGAACACGTAAGTCATGATTTGACGGGTGACATCATTTATCCCATCTGCCGGGTTGTAAATTCCGACGCCGATGAATTAGAAACTGCGGCAGCTGCCGATTTCCTGAATTTCTGCTTGTCCGATGCGGCAAAAGCCGTTTATGAAAAATACGGTTTTGATATTAACGTTACTGACTAAAATGCAGAATATTTGATATTTGAATTTGGTTGAATTAGAAAAATGGCACGGTCGAAAGAGGGATGGCGGTATTTTTTCTGCGCCGCAATACCTTTCGACTGAGCCATTCTTTGATATTTTGCCAAAAGGCAGTAATAGCGAAAAAAGCAATAAAAAATTTCCGTTCATAGACATATTTTAACGGGACGATATACGAGGTTTAAAGAGTAGCGAGGTCAATAAAAAAGCGGTAAAAGGCTTTTGAGGAATAGACATATTTTAGCGGGATGATATACGAGGTTTAAAGAATAGAGAGGTTAATAAAAAAAGCGGTAAAAGGCTTTTGAGGAATAGACATATTTTAGCGGGATGATATACGAGGTTTAAAGATTAGAGAGGTTAATAAAAAATGCAGGAATTTTTGGAACAATTTACGGGATTGGATTGGAGTCCGCTGTTTATAACATTGAAAACAGCTTTTGCGGCAACGGTAGTTGCTTTTTTTGTGGGCATAGTTTTGGCGTATGCAGTGATGAAATCAAGCACAAAGGTCAAGGCGGTAATCGACGATATTTTAACATTGCCGATGGTTTTGCCGCCGACGGTGGCCGGCTTTATTCTTCTGCTGCTTTTCAGCCGCCGCCGCCCGCTGGGAATGTGGCTGGAGGCAACGTTTGGCATACAAATTGTGCAAACCTGGACAGGGTGCGTTATTGCGGCTTTTATCATTGCTTTTCCGCTGATGTACCGCACAACCAGAGCGGCTTTTGAGCAGATGGATATAAACTTGATTCATGCGG
>JAHZFN010000158.1 GCA_019421315.1 Peptococcaceae bacterium
GTCCCGCAGCTCCTTGATGTCGAAGGGAGCAAGCCGGGCGCCGCAGGAAATGAGAATGGGAGCGTCCTTCAAAATGGCACGGGCAATGGAAATACGCTGTTTTTCACCGCCTGAGAGCATTCCGCCGCCCTCGCCCACCACGGTGTCGTAGCCGTTGGTCAAGGCCATAATGAAATCATGGCAGCAGGCCTTCTTGGCGGCGGCAATCATTTCTTCTTCGGTGACGTCAGGCTTGCCGAAGCATATATTGGCTCGAATCGTATCGTTGAACAAATATACGTTTTGAAATACCATCGAAATATTGGCAAGCAGGCTGTCGCAGGTAAATTCCCGCAGATTATGTCCGCCGACGGAAATATCGCCTTGCTGCGGGTCATAAAAATGAGCCAGCAAATGCAGAGCGTTGCCGGGAACATAGCCCCATTCAATTTTTTGGTGAATTTTTCTGCTGTCGTCTATGGCTTTGGTAACGGTTGCCATGGCAGCGCCGTCTTTACCAAAAGATTTTACCACGGCAAGACCCCTTTGCTTTTCATTGATTTTCTCAAAAAAATAACCGACCAAGTTCGTTTAAATTCGTTTAAATTCGTTCGAACAAAGTCGGTTATTCAATCTTTATTTTAGATTTTTTGAGTCAAGCAAACTGCCATTGGCCAAAACAGCCTGCCCAATCATATCTATACAAATTAATTTTTTATACTGATTTTTCAAAAGCCAAACCGTAAACAATAATTTATCAAAAATTTATTAAACCTGAACGTCGGTGGCTTTGTCTTTGGTGTAATTATTGTATTTGTCCAGATCCAAATCCTTTTCGGTTTTGGATACAAAGGCGGAGCATACACAGTCGCCCATAACGTTTACAGTTGTTCTCATCATGTCCAGAATACGGTCAAAGCCCATAATCAAAGCGATACCTTCCAACGGCAAGCCTGCGCTTGCCACAACCATGGAAAGAGTAATCATGCCGACACCGGGAACGCCTGCCGTACCGATAGACGCCATGACAGCCGTCAAAATTACGGAAATCAAAACGGGAACAGTCAATTCAACGCCGTAAACCTGAGCGATGAAAACAACCGCTAAGCCCTGCATAATGGAGGTACCGTTCATATTGATTGTGGCACCCAAAGGCAGCGTAAAGGTGTAAACAGGCTTGCTGACACCGATATCGTCCATTGCCTGCATACTGAAAGGCAATGCGGCGTTGCTGGAAGCCGTGGAAAACGTTACGCCGGCAACACGAGAATAGGCACGCATAAAAGGCTTGATTTTCAAGCCAACCGCTTTCAGACAGCCGCCGTAGATAATGAATGCATGGAAGCACATTGCCACCAAAACAATGAGCAGGAATTTCAAAATACTCATCAAAGCGTCGGCGCCCGTATTATACATGGTTCGGAAAATCAAAGCGAAAACGCCGATGGGCGCAAACCACATTACCATGCCGACAATTTTCATAATGCAGTCGTTGCAGACATTGAAAAAGCTGATTAAGGTATCTGCCTTTTTGCCCATGAAGCTCAAAGCCAAACCCATAAAGCAGGCAAAAATGATTACCTGGATCATTTCGCCGTCCGCCATGGAGGAGATGGGGTTTTTCGGAATCATATTCAGGAAGTTTTCCACCATGGAAACATCTTCGGTATCTTCCGCAACCTCATATTCCGCCGAAGCTCGGTCAACGTCGTTCATATCCAGGCCTGCGCCCGGGTCGAAAGCAAAACCGAAAGCAATTGCCAAAATAACCGCCACCGCCGTGGAAATCAGGAAAAAAGCGATAACCTTGCCGCCGATACGGCCCAGCGTTTTAACATCCCCCAAAGAGGATATGCCGCAGACCAAAGAGAAAAACACCAACGGCACAACCGTCATTTGAATCAGGCGGATAAAGCCGTTGCCGAGGAAATAAAAAATGTTCTCCACAAAAACCTTTTGAATAAAATCCTGCCCCGCAGGAATAAGCTTCACCAAAAGACCGAGAATCACACCGAGAATTAAAGCCAAAAAAATCTTACCTGTTGTACCGCTGAAAGCCTTTTTCATGTTCATACTAAGTCACCATTCCTTTAATAACAAAGTCAACGAGGCCGTAAAATCCCTCTCGCCGCTGTTCCGCTTATTTCCGTTTTTCAAGCAAACGCCCTTTGTTTTATTTCGTTTTTTTGTTACTGAAATTTCGGCGGCGCTTTATCAAATTGTCCAAAAACTTACAAAATATAACCAAATCATGTTAAATATTATTTTGAACCTTTTGCCGCTGTTTTATGCCGAAACAAACAATTTTTCTTTTCTCTGCTTCTTTAAAAATTTGCTCAAAATTCATTCATGCTTTATGCAAAATTTGCATATTGTTTTGCATATTAACAAATCATGCCAATTCTTAACTGCCTTTGCCTTGCACACGGATAAAACGGATATTTCAATAATCGCAGTCGGCATACTTGCAGCGGCAATCCCTAAACAAAAACCCGAAAATATCTTTTGACAGGCATAAACGCCAAAAGACACAACCGCCGCCGAAGATCATTCAACCGACAACAACTTTGTGAATTTATTTTAACAAATTGCAACAAATTTTGCAATATTGTTAACAAATATTCGCAATACTTAAACAGTATACCAATGCAAAGTATTTGTTATGACAACTGGAAAAACCGCCCTTTAAGCCAAGGCTTTTTAACAAAAAACAAGGCTGCGGTTTGAATCCGCAGCCTTGTATATATGCTGTTTTATGCAATTTTTCTCAAAAACGATTATTATTTCCCCGCAGTCATAACATACTTGTTATAACCAAACCGCTGCGGAGCTTTTCAGCAGTCCGTTTTGGCAAAAAAACAGCTGAAATTCCGTCGCAATCATTCAAAAGCCGTTTTCTTTAAAAAAGAGGGTTGCGGACGATGGTCTGAGTGCGGTCGGGACCGACAGCAACAACAGAAACGGGAATATCGCAGAGTTCTTCCAAACGCTTGATGTATTTTTGCGCATTTTCGGGCAAATCTTCAAATTTGCGGATACCCGTTGTATCCTGCTGCCAACCCGGCATTGTCTCATAAACGGGTTTGCAGCGACCGATTTCTTCGATTGTGGAGGGGAAACGGTCGGTGCGTTTGCCGTCCAGCTCATAACCGACACAAACCTTGATTTCGGGCAGTTTGTCAAAAATATCCAGTTTGGTAATGCAGAGATCCGTCAAGCCGCAAATCATGGCGCTGTAACGAACCACAACTGCGTCAAACCAACCGCAGCGGCGGGGACGACCTGTGGTTACGCCGAATTCGCCGCCTGCCTGCCGAATGTTTTCGCCCACTTCGTCCAAAAGCTCTGTGGGGAAAGGACCGCTGCCAACTCTGGTGCAGTAGGCTTTGGCAATGCCCAAAACCCGGTCAATATATGTGGGTCCCAAGCCTGAGCCTGTGCAGGCACCTGCGGCAACCGTGTTGGAAGACGTCACAAAGGGATATGTGCCGTGGTCAATATCCAGCAAAGCGCCCTGAGCACCCTCAAAGAGGATTTTTTTGCCTGCTTTCGCCGCATCGTTCACCATATACAGCGTATCTTTGACATACGGACGAATTTGTTCTCTGTATTCTTTAAATTCCGCTATCAAAGCATCCTTGTCGGCGCCCTCGATGGTGGGCAGACCGTTGGCTTTGAAAATAGCGTTTTTTTCTTTCAAATTATATTCAAGTCTGGTGAGGAACGTATCCCAGTTCATCAAATCCATCAAACGAATACCCTGGCGGGCAATTTTATCCATGTACGCAGGACCGATGCCGCGTTTGGTGGTGCCGATTTTGTTGGCACCTTTCAGCTCTTCCTGATACTCGTCCATTGTATAATGATAAGGCATAATCAAATG
>JAHZFN010000159.1:0-423 GCA_019421315.1 Peptococcaceae bacterium
CACGGCTCAGCGCCCACTGCATACGTGATATGGTTGGAAAATTGACCACAATATCGCAGTTTTTGGCTCGTCCCACAGTACATTCCCAATGGTGAATGGCAAACTCGCCCCAAGCGGGGTTTACCAGATACGCCCAGGTTTCGTTGGGGTTTTTTACTTTCAGCATGGATTTCAAAACCGTCAGCAAAATTCCCAGCGCCAAAAAAGGCATAATCCAGCGAACAACCTCCGTATACCAAACCTGAACCTCGGTGGGATTGCTGACGATAAAATCCACAACATATTTAAACGCCGCAACAACGTTATCCCACGCCTGACTGAGCCATGGCCCAACATTCTGCGAAAGATACTGCAAAAAATTATCCACTTCAACACTTCCTTTCACTTTTTTTCAAAACAAACTATACACTTTTTCTATACACT
>JAHZFN010000159.1:433-4983 GCA_019421315.1 Peptococcaceae bacterium
ACTGTTTTCGCCATGTTATTTTTGAAGAAAGCGGCGGCTTGTCCGCAATTCTTAAATAAGAACAGACATAATTATTATATCATAAGTCAGGCTTTCGATAAAGTTTTTTCTCAGACAATTAACCGCAAATTAACGCCGTCGGAAAAGCGCCCGTCAGGAACTGCCGCAAACAAAAAAATCAGACTGTTCATAAAAACCGACCCCCAAATCGGTTTTTATGAACAAGCCTGATAATTTAACATACCTATTCTATCATCTTTTGCTCTTTATTGCAAGTATTTAAAGCGAAATTCAACCTCACTTCCGCAAAAATTTATATTTCATCAAAAAAGTTTTTTTATCTAAAATATATTTTTCGGTTAATTTAATCTTATTTTGTTATGTTAAACCATCGGCTGCGGCAAACCAATAGCCGAAGTTTTATATAACCGAATACAGCCTGAGCCGACGTTTTTTCGCTTTATTTGCCAATCCTTACTCTTTAATCATTACTTCATACAAAAAAACGAAATCTTCTTCATTTTCAAATTCTTCATAATTCATTAATTCAAAACAATAAATATCACGGCTTAATTTATAGTTATGTTCTTTTGCATAATCTTTTATTTGCTGCAAAGCTTTTATTCCAACTTCATCAGCAACTTCTTGCGTCAACAATGCAATATACTTACCGGGAGGCTTAACCCAAAGTCTGTCACAATCAACTTTTTTAAACAAATATGACAAGAATTTAGCCTTCACCAAATCTTCTTCTTCAATAAAGCAATATCCTTCAAAATAACAAAAATCTATGCCTAAATTATAAATATAGTCTAAATGCTCATTATATACCTGAATGTCATTTTCATCAATGTCACTGTAAGAATCATTATCGCTGATTAAATCACTGGCAATGCTGATTAAGTCACTGGCAATATAGTATTCCTCACTGCGTTCTTCAAGATATATTTTTTGCAGTTCTCTGCCTTTGTAATATTCATACCATCGAAAACCATTTTCAATGGAACTAATTACATAATCTAATTTGCGACGATCTTCATATAATAATTCCAGATTTTTCTTCATCAGATCAAAAAAAGCCGTAGTGCTTTTGCCTCCGTTTATATAGCCAATAATCTCATCCAGAGGAATCCGACTGTCACGCAGTAATTTTATGGTATACATTTCAATAATTTTATTGTTTGAATAATAACGATACCCCTTATCGTTAATAAAATCAGGCTTCAGCAAACCTATTTTGTCATAATACAGCACAGTATCCTTGCTGACTCTGCAAAGCTTGGCAAATTCACCGCTTCTGAAATATTTTGTCATAATCTCACCCCTGTTTTCTGACAAATCAAGCCGTCAAAGTAATTATAAAAAAATTATCGAAATTGATAACGATTTTCGAGTAACACAAAACACATATTAATCACAATTCTACCATATTAAAACATATTTTCGCAAAAATATTTCAAAAATTTGCGTTTTTTTTCATAATACGGCTTGACTATGGAGTAACTCCATGCTTTATCATAGCATTGTCCGAGAGGTTTTGCAATGGGAAATAACAATATGCTTTGTTTTGTGAAATAAAGTTTCAAATATTTTCGGCTGTAATACGGGGTTAAACTATGGAGTAACAGCCTGATATCAAAAATTAATTGAATATTAAAAATTTTCTGTCTGCAAAACAACTATTAGGATTAGGTAGATGAAAGAAGATTTATATTATGGAGGTGTTTTTATGGCAACTAAAAAAATCGGGTTTATTCCCTGCGTTGCTACGGCAATCGGTATTGTTGTTTCATCATCCGCTTTAACACTGATGGGTTCAGGTTTCGGTAAAGGCGGTACCGCATTTTTAATTTCAATGATAATTGCCGCTTTCTTGAATTTATGTGTTGCTTTTTCTTTTGCTGAACTTTCAGGGATTTTACCGGCAGCAGGCGGCATCAACCACTACACATTACCTGCTATGGGTTATGGTATGGGCATCTTTGCAGTATTAAATGGTTATTTTGCAGTATCAATTCTCTCCAATGCAGCAGAATCCTTCGTTGCCGGTGATGTTCTCGCTACCTATCTTTTTCCAAGTTTGTCGTTGGAAGGCTGGGTTTGGGCAATCATCTTAATGCTTATTCTTTGTATAATCAACCTGCGTTCTGTTAAATCCTATGCTTACGCTCAGGTTTTCTTCACATCCGTTATGATAGGTTCAATGGTAATTCTCTCTTTGATAGGTCTTTTGGGTCTGGGAAATCAACCATCCATTAATCCGCAATGGGGCTTTGACTTGACATCAGGCGGCGGTCCTTTCATGTTACTGGGATATTCTTTTTGGCTGTTTATAGGTTTGGAATTTGTTTGCCCTTTGGCAGAAGAAATCGAAAATCCCAATAAATTTATCCCTTTAGCAATGGTAACAGCTCTTTGCGCCATCTTTGTTTCCGACACACTCTTTGGATTGTGTGCATTAAAATATGTTGATATGGACACATTAGTAAATGGCGGTACACCACACGTTCGTGTTGCTTCAGCAATACTTGGTCGCCCCGGTGAAATCTGGATAGGTATCATCTCCTTGATGGCAACCTGCTCAACTTTAAACACATTCATTGCAGCAATTCCTCGTATGCTTTTCGGCATGGCACACGAAGGGCAAATGCCTAAGTTTTTCGGTAAACTGAACCGCCTTGGTTCTCCTTATTGGGGCGTTCTTTTGGTTTGGTTTATCACTTCCGCTTTGATCGCTTGTTTCCATGGCAGCACCAGTGCGGTTTCCTTGGTAACAACATTCGTAACTGCCGGTTGTATCGGTTGGCTCATCTGCTACCTTGTGGCACATCTGGACGTTATTATCCTGCGTAAAAAATACCCTGATATCCACAGAACATTCAAAGTTCCGGGTGGTATTACGCTGCCTATTATTGCTATCATAGGCATTATCTTCACAATTACATACATTTGGCCGGACGGCTGGACCACAATCCTCTGGGGTTGGCCTTCCGAAGGTACAGAAGCCTTTATGGCAGGTTCCGTAATCATCTATATGTTTGCAGGCATAGTGGTTCTGGCTTCCATTATCTGGTCCTTAATATGGGTTAAATGCTTTATGAAAAAAGGCTTCTTCGAAACCGTTCCTTTGGAAAAACTTACAGCAGTTTTGAATAAAGAAAAAAGATTTGAATAAAGAAAAATCAGAATTCAACTAATAATCAAAACAATAACATATTTTATATTATAATTTTAAGCTAAGTATCTCCATAGTTACTTAATAAATGACCCTAAACAGCAAAAAGACATCACGCCAAGATGTCTTTTTGCTGTGTTTTTATATCATTGCTGTGTTTTTATATCAACCGTTTTTATAAGTTTTAATGCTGTTTTTATCGGATTTAACTTTGGTTTGAATAAATTTTTAACCCCTTGTCTTTAACAAATAATATCAAAACAATACTGCCGTTTAACACATTATCATGATCCTCATCCTCTTGCCTCAAACCAAAAGTGCCTTGGCAAGAGAAGTCAGCGCCCAAACAAGCGCAGCATTACATTATTATAATTGCCGTATAGCCTGCCAAACAAAGAAAACCAAAGCAATTCAAAAGAACTGCTTTGGTTTTCTTTGTTTGTTGTTGGGCTTATTTCTTGGTTATTTTTTTGGTAATTATAACTTTTTGTTCTGCGCCGTTCCACTGCACATCTGCCCCCAGATTTTCGAAAATAAATCTGATGGGAGTGTATGTTCTGTTGTTTTCCACAAAAGCGGGAGAATCAAGCTGAACTTCCTTGCCGTTTATCACTGCTTTTTCGGAGCCGATGGTAATCAAAATAATAACATCTTCGTTGTTTTGATTTTTACCTTTAACGGTAACCAGCTGTTTGGCTTCATCCCAATCTACGGAAGCGCCCAAGCTTTCCGCCACAAAACGGGCAGGCAGCATGGTTCTTTCGTTGACGATCTTCGGAGCAACATCATTTGCTTTGGTTTTGCCGAATACAAGGGCTTCTTTTTGACCGATGGTCAGTACAATTTGCTTGTCGGCGGCGTTTTTCTGCTGCCAAGCCGCATAAAGTGTCAAATCAGAGCTTACTTTTGTATCAAAGCTGTATTTGTTCTTCAATTCCTTATCAGTGTACCAGCCTGCAAAATCATAGCCGTCTTTGGTGGGGGCTGTCGGTTCTGCGATTACGGAGTTTTTGGCGGCTCTTTGAGCTGCAACCTTGCTGCCGCCGTTTGTTTCAAAGCTTACAGTATAATACGTTGTACTGCTGCCGCCGCCGTTTGATTTGCTGTAAAGCTTGATTGTTCCCGTTGCTGTTTCGTAATTGCGGGTATCTGTGGGAACGAAAATCCATTTGTAATACTTATTAACTTGGACTACCGTATCATCAGGTAAAACAGTTGTGCCGTCATCGCCTACCCAGTAAGCAGCACCGGGAACAGTAAAGCCTGCATCAACAGAGGTCAAATTGGCATCCGCCAAAGTTTGACCGTCAGCTTTAATGGGTGTGTAACGGGGGTTGCCTGTGGGTTTGGCTTTGTTGATGGTAACGGTAAATTC
>JAHZFN010000159.1:4993-6603 GCA_019421315.1 Peptococcaceae bacterium
GCCCGCTTTGTGCGCCTTAACGGTTACTGTGCCGCACTGCACAGGATTCAGAACATTGCCGTTAATTGTTGCTTCGCCTGTGCCGTTTATAACTTCATATGTAACCTCGCCCTTTCCCGAACCGCCTTTTGCGGAAAGCTTCAAAGTTTTGCCGTAGGTTACGTTATCAACACAGTTAATATACAAAGGTTTTTGTTCCAGAGAAGCGGAATTTATGACTGTTACCACAACAATATATATTGTACCATCTATGAATATATCAAGGCGTTTCTCACTGCCCATCAAAGATGAATCGTAGATAGCTTGAGTGACATCCAATATAAAATCTGATGACCACAACGAATTATTATATACTTTTGAGGTATCGGCAGTTGCGATTGTGGTATTGCTTTCCTCATCGTACTTTGCAGACAAAGTAAAGATTATCCTGTCTTCATTATTTTTAAACGGCAAATCGTTCAGCAACTCACTGCGGTCACCCTCCAAAACAGCCTTGCCGTCAACCAAATCGAAAATTATATAATTACAGTCTTGTTTATATTGTATGGTGGCATTTGCACTGTCATATTGAACCGACACGTCATAATCAACTTGATAAATCTGGTACTCCCGCACATGCAAATCCTTACCATCAGGGTCTATAATATTATTGCTTTCAAAATGATCAAAAAACAAAGAAGTTTTTCCGACCTCATAAGAGATACCCTTTTCGCCGTCAACGCTGATAACCTGCAAAGGCTCCAATGTTTTAGTCAGAAGATTCTGCAAGCCTGCCTGAACTGCTTCGTCGCTTATATTCCCTTCAATAAAATCTGCCGTTTCTCCGCTGTTTTGGTAAATGCCAATCACCTTGTTGTCTTTAATAATTTTCGCATTAATATTAATAACCGGTTTTGTGTAATAGGTGTGCGTATATTCGCTCTTGGGCGGTGTTTCGCCGTCCGCCGCCATTGCGTCTTTTGGGGCAAAAGCCGTCATTACGCAAAACACCATAACCGCCAAAAAAAGCAACTGCGGCAGTTTTGTTAAAAATTTTTTGTTTTCCATAATTCTTCCTCCCGTTTGAATTCTGCACTATGCAAAAAAAATAACTAAGCCGAAAACAACCGCTAAACCGCAATTCCGCTGAAAACACAGCTTCGTAATTTGGCTTAGCAATATATTTTCGTATATCTTAATATAACCATTTTACTATAAAATGTTCACAAACCCAACATATTTCCTTTTTTGTCAATGACTTTTATGGAAAATGTTTATTTTTTCCTGATTATATGCTATAAAATAAGAAAAGACATAAAAATCAATCAAAAAAAACGTAATTCAGGTGATGTCAATGCAAGAAACAAAATTTGCCGATAAATTAAACGCATACATAGAAAAATTGGACTGCACAGGTAAAGAACTGAGCCAAAGCACCTCCCTTTCCGCCACCACAATCAGCCGTTACCGCAGCGGCGAACGCACGCCCAAAGCCGACGGTGGCGACATCGAAAAGCTGTGCCGAGGCATTGAGCTGCTCGCCGCCGCCAAAGGCTTTGCCGAAAGCACTTATGAAATAATCAAAGATGATTTCAGCCAATACACAGCTTTTGACTTATACAATTACGAAG
>JAHZFN010000160.1:0-3746 GCA_019421315.1 Peptococcaceae bacterium
AGCGCCCATCAAATTCATTTCTTCCACAACCATGATGATGGCGTCCCGCAAATACTGATAGCCCTTCAGGTGCGCAGGCATCCCCATCTGCTGGATAACCTTTGTAACCTCCCTGTCCAAGCTGCGAACCTTATCGGGAGCGTATGACGAGTGATTGCCGGGCAGGCTGTTCAGCTGCAAAATTCTTTCTTCCAAAATCAAAACGTCAACCGGCTTAACCATGAAATAACTGGCGCCGTAATCCATCGCACGGCTAGTCATTTCATCCTTGTTGAGAGCAGTCAAAACGATAACCGCAGGCTTTTTGCGCAAAGCAGTGTTGCTGTTGATTTTTTCCAAAACTCCGATTCCGTCGATTTTGGGCATTGCAATATCCAAAACCAAAACATCCGGCAAAAGGGCGTTTACCAAATCCAAAGCCTCAGCGCCGTTTGAAGCAACGCCGACCACCTCGATTTTGGGGTTGTCCGCAAAGAAATCCACCAAGGGCTGACTGAATTTCCTATTATCATCCGCCAATACAACTCTGATTTTTGTCATTTTACACAATCCTCCTTAATTGTTTAATAATCACTACAAATACCAATTTTCAAACAAAAAATACCGAAACAAAACAAAAAATACCGAAACAATTCAGGCAATTTTGCCAAAAGACGGCTAAAATTACTTTACAATTTAGTTTTTCGACAATAGAATATTCATTCCTTTATAAAATCATAAAAAATATCCATCATCTTTCGACATTGTTCGACAAGAATAAAGACCTATATATTCAGGCAAAACAGCTTTATATAAGTAAATTTAGCAAAAATATTGCAAAAACAGTATTAATCGACAGGTTTGAATTTTTTCACAAATTAATACACATTAACAGCAAATTACAGTTTAACAAAACCAAAAAACATTTTTCTTCAATTTTTCTTCAATTTTTCTTCAATTTTTCTTCATTTCAGCAAATTAATATTGCAAAAGCGGCACAAAATAAAACCTATATGTTATTGCATAAATCAGGGAGCCGTGCTATAATTTTTAGTATAATAATTTAACAACCAAATCGTTTGTTGTGCTTTGTTTACCCCATGGGGTAAACAAAGAGAATATGGGAATTCGGTTAGAATCCGAAACGTTAACGGCACTGTGTTTGTTCAAGCTTGTTATTTGGCGAAAGCCAACCACTGAGAAATTGGGAAGGTAATAGCAAGCGTTTGCGATTAAGCTTTTTTAATAGCAAGAAGAGCATAAGTCAGGAGACCTGCAATGAAGGTTTTATCGGTTGATTTATTTTGTTTGCAGAAAAACGCCTGCGGCTTATTTGCCGCGGCGTTCTTTTTTTGCTTCGATAAGTCTTCTTTCAAAACAACTTTTCTGATTTGGTCTTGCTTTTACGATGGGAGGTGCAATAACAGAGCTACAATTATCTTCGTAAAAAACCGGATTAAAATTTTTGAATTGAAAATTTGAAAAATTTGAATTGAAAGGAGACACTTATGAAAAAGAAAATACTGTCGTTTCTTTTGATGTTTGCAATGACATTCAATTTCATTCCGATGTATGCCTTTGCAGACGACACGACAAGCAGCACTGTTTCCGTGGAAGTTATTGTTGAAAACACCACGGCTGATTCCTCGGACGGCGCAAGCTGGACGGGAGAGCTGTTTGACACAACAGTTGAAGTTCCCAAAGGCTCAAACGGCATCGATGCTTTAAACAAAGCCTTGGAAGTCAACAAAATTACAGATAATGAAATCAGCGGCAACACAGTAACCAAACTGAACGGCTTGGCTGCAAATAATGCCACCTATGCCGGCTGGATGGTTACATTAAACGATTGGTTTACATACCAGACAATCGATTATTACACCGTTGACGACGGCGACATTATCAAATTTATGTATTCCAAAACACTTGGTAAAGACATCGGCAGCGATTATACATCCACCGATAAGGGACTGGATGATTTGACAATCGACCAAGGAACTCTTTACAAAACCAACGGCAAAACAGGCTTTGCCAAAGGTACAAAAGAATACAATTTGGTTATTGACGGCGACACGGCGGATCTTACAATAACCCCAGAAGCCGCCCAAAAGAATTATCAGGTTCGCATTTACAAAGGCACAACTTACAGTGCAGCAGACACGGGTTACAAACGCACTCAAAAAGTCAGCGTTCAAAACGGCGACACCATTTTGGTTGTGGTCGGCGACCCCGCATGGGATTCCATGAACAACGGACAATACGGCTGCAATGCGGAAAATATCGAAGCGGGCGTTTACAAAATTCATGTGCTTAACGCTCTGCCCGAACAACCCGACGATCCGATGGAAGGCTTTTTCACAGCGTTGAAAGGCGTTGCGACTTACGCCAACGATGAGACCTACCCGATGACTGTTGACAGCGATGAAAACGCACTGGTAACAAGCAACAAAACAGGCAGCACACAGGCAGGTATCACCTTAACATTCAGCAAAACGGCAAAATTGTCTTTTGACTTCAAAACCTCCACCGAAGCCAGCTATGACTTTTTGAAAATAACCAAAAATAAAACAGCTTTAAATGACGGATATGGTCAAAAAGACGATTTCAGCGGTGAAATGACCGAATATAAAAACTATTCTCTGGAAGTCAATGCAGGCGATGTTATCAAACTGGAATACTATAAAGATTATTCCGGTGACGACGGTTCCAACTGCATATGGCTGAAAAATTTTCAAGTTCAGCTGCCCAATTCCGTAACCTTCCACGCCAACGACGGCACGGAAACCACAACGGAACAAGGCATTTTCGGCACAGCAAATTTGAACGCCAACACCTTTACCAGAGAAGGTTATGTATTTGCAGGCTGGGCTGAAACAGCTCAAGGCGACATTGTTTACAAAGACGGCGACAGCATTACATTAACGGAAAACAAAGATTTATATGCCGTATGGACAAAAGTATGGCAGGTAACATTCCCCAATATGCCCCAAAATGCGGCAATAACCGTTAAAAATTCCGACGGAACAGCAATTACTCCCGCAGAAAACAGTAGCTATATCCTGGCAAACGGCACATATACATATTCTGCCAGCCTGTTCGGTTACGAACCTGTTACCGACAAGGAATTTACCGTTAAAGATGCAGATTTGGCAATCGCCGATACATTGGCGGCTTCCGCCACCTATGCCGTTACATTCGCCATCACTCCGTCCGACGCCAACGCTGTTATCGTCTTGAAAAACAGCGACGACGAAGTTATGACGGCAACCGAAGGCGTTTACAATTTGCCCGCAGGCAAATACACCTACACCATAACGGCAAAAGGCTACAAGAGCCTTAAAAACCAAGAAATCACAGTGACAAATACTGCCCAAAACATCGAAATCACCTTAGAGGTTTCCAACGTTTGGGACGGCACAACAGCCGAAGCCACCGCAGTTGACGGCGTTTACCAAATCGACAGCGGTGAAAAACTGGCTTGGTTTGCGGCTCAGGTCAACGGCGGCAACACTTCAATCAACGCCATTTTAACAAAAGACATCAATTTAAACAGTGATGAATTTGTCAATGTTTGGACAAGTATCGGCAACGCCGACAATGGCTACAACGGCACATTCAACGGCAACGGCAAAACAATCAGCGGTCTTTATCAAACAGACGAAAGCGCTAAATTGGCAGGTTTGTTCGGCAAAGTCAACGAAAATGCCGTTATCGAAAACATTGTGCTCGACAACGCCAAGGTAACAACCAAAAATACCAACACAAGC
>JAHZFN010000160.1:3756-4007 GCA_019421315.1 Peptococcaceae bacterium
TCAAAGGCTGCTTCGTTCAAAACTCCGAAATCAGCGGCACTATATCCATCGGCGGTCTCTGCGGCACCAACGAAGGCACCATAAGCGGCTGCGGCAACAACAGTGCAAACGTTTTGCAAAACGCTGCCAAAGACAGCGGTATCGGCGGTATTGTCGGTCAAAACATCGGCACAGTCGAACTCTGCTACAGCAAAGGCAGCATTATAAACCAACACGGCAAAACAACCTACGGTTATGCGGGTGGTATCGCA
>JAHZFN010000161.1 GCA_019421315.1 Peptococcaceae bacterium
TGGGCATCGGTCTGCCGCAGTATGGGCAGATGCCGCCGTTCGGCAAACCCATCCCCGGTTGAGGGGGACGATTGGGGTTGGTCATATTGTAAATGTTTTTGGAACGGGGAATAAAAATTTTGTCACCCGGATTTATCAAGTCGGGGTTTTTGATTTGGCTGTTCACCTGCAAAAGCTCTTTCAACCCAATTTCAAAGCATTTGCTGATTTGGTAAAGAGTGTCGCCTTTTTTGACAACGTAAATCAGCGGTCTGGGTAAAGCCGCCAGCTTTTTGCACAGTTCGGCGTTTTCAATGTCGTCCTTGCTGCCGTCGACAACGTTATCCCTGTCGTTGACGGGCGGTTCTGGAATTTTCCAATCGTCGTCGCATTGCGGAATGAAAATTTTGGCGCCGACCGTAACCTCGTTGGGATCGTCTATCTGCGGATTGGCGTCTATTAAGGCTTGCAAAGAAATATTATGCATTTTGGCAATTTGCCAAAGGCTTTCTCCTTTTTGGACAATATGATAATTCATACAGACCTCCCTAAGAAAACTTTATATATTATTTATATAACGCTTGACGATAACAAGTGCCAGTACATATGTTTTTTGCTTCTTTATTTACTGCTCAGGGCTGAATGATAATAAAAATGTAAATAAATACTGTACAAATTTCAGCGAATGTATTGTAATTTGTGAAAAATCTGTTATAATTAAATCATGAGTAAAGTATTTATTGACATTTTTAATATATAGTGCAAACAACCGCCGCAATGCATAAAATTATTTGGGTTAAAGAAATTTTGAAGGAGATAAATTTCTTTGTTGACGGTCAATTAATCAGATAAATCAGAAAATTGCAAAACATAAAATAGTGTTATATGCGTTTATAGGTTAATGTATTTTAGAGAGGGTGTTTTTGATGAAAATCGTGAAAAAAGCAGTTATTCCGGCGGCAGGTTTGGGAACCCGTTTTTTGCCAGCAACCAAAGCCATGCCCAAGGAAATGCTGCCTATTGTCGATAAGCCGACAATTCAATATATTGTGGAGGAAGCAGTGCAGTCGGGCATTGAGGATATTTTGATAATTATCGGCAGGGGCAAAAATTCCATTGAGGATCATTTTGACAGGTCGGTTGAGCTGGAAACGGAGTTGGAGAAGAAGGCTAAGACTGAAATGCTGGAGCAGGTTCGCGCCGTTGCTGATTTGGCGAATATTCATTTTGTTCGCCAGAAATCAGCTCTTGGGTTGGGTCATGCCGTGTACTGCGCAAAAAGCTTTGCGGCAGGCGAACCCATTGCCGTTATGCTGGGTGATGATATTGTATATTCGCCCGGCAAGCCTTGCCTGAAGCAGATGATTGAGGTTTTTGCAAAAGAACAGTGCAGTATTCTCGGCATAAAAAATGTTGCCGATACGGACGTTCACAAATACGGTATTGTGGACGGCGTCAAAATCGGCGGCAATCTTTATTCCGTCAATTCTTTGGTGGAAAAGCCATCCTTGGAGCAGGCTCCGTCCAACGCCGCCATTATGGGGCGTTACATCATAACCCCGCAGATTTTTGATATTTTGGCAAATCAAAAAGTGGGTGTCGGCGGCGAAATTCAGTTGACCGACGCTCTGAATACGTTGGCAAAACGGGAAAAAATGCTGGCATACGTTTTTGACGGCAAGCGATATGATGTCGGTGACAAGCTGGGCTTTTTGCAGGCGACTGTGGAATTTGCTCTGCAAAGACCCGATTTGGCGCCCGCTTTCGGCGATTATCTGAAAAAGCTGGCGGACAATTTGTAAGATTAATTTTAAATATGTTATTGCGGTGTAAATATAAATTGTATCAATTTTTTTGAGGGGTGAATTTTTATGATAACACTTAAAACCTGGCTTTCCGACGCCGATGTTACATATGCGCAGTACGCCGAGCGAATTAAAGAAATTCATCGGTATCTGCACGCTAAAATTCACCCTTACAGCGGTTGGGTGGATTGGCCCTGCCGCATAAGCGGCGGTTTGGTTAAAGATATTGCCGATACCGCCGAGGAAATTCGGCAAAAATGCACCGCCTTGGTTGTGGTCGGAGTGGGTGGTTCGTACCTGGGAGCAAAATCCTGCATAGAGCTTTTGCAGTCGCCTTTTTACAACGAATATTATGCCGAAAAAACCGGACGCCCCAGAATATACTTTGCTGGTCATCATGTCAGCTCCACATATTATGCCGCTTTGCTGAAACGTCTGGCGGAGGAAGATGTTTGCCTATGTGTGATTTCCAAGTCAGGAACAACCTTGGAACCGTCGGTGGTTTTTGAGTTTTTGAAAAATTATATGACGGAGCGTTACGGCGAAGCGGAGGCTGCGCAAAGAATTTACGCCGTAACCGATGCCGAAAAGGGCAGTCTGCGGCAGGAAGCTGATGCTTGGGGCTATAAATCCTTTACAGTGCCGTCGGATATCGGCGGCAGATATTCGGTTTTGACACCTGTGGGTCTGCTGCCCGTTGCTGTTGCGGGGATTGATATAGAAAAAATTATCGAAGGAGCCAAGCAGGCTTTTCAGTATTTTGATAATGCCAATATCTGCAACAATTCCTGCTATAAATACGGTCTTTTGCGCCATGTTTTGCAGGAAACGGGAAAATATGTTGAGATATACGAGGTGTACGAAGGTAAATTTCGCTACTTTACAGAGTGGCTGAAGCAGCTTTTCGGTGAAAGCGAGTGCAAGGAGGGCAAGGGTATAATCCCCATGTCTTTGCAGATGACAACGGATTTGCACTCCATGGGGCAGTTTTTGCAGGAGGGCAGGCAGTGCTTTTTTGAAACAGTTTTGACGGTTGATGTTGTGGACGACGATATTCCTCTGACGGAAAATGCGGCGTCGGGTTTGGCGCCCTCCATGCATTCTTTGAACAAGGTTGTCGAAAACAGCGCCAGAAAGGCTCACATGCTCAACAACACGCCGCAGATTTGCCTTTCTGTGCCGAGGCTGACGCCCGAATCCTTCGGTTATCTGGTGTATTTCTTTGAAAAAGCCTGCGCTGTCAGTTGTCTGCTGATGGGGGTGGACCCTTTTAACCAGCCCGGTGTGGATAAATACAAAAGCAATATCAAAGCGGAGCTTGCCATGGCATGAAAAACATCATAAGATGTATTGCAAGAATAAAAAATACGGCTGAAAAATCAGTACATAATAAAAAAGTCATCTGCCCTTTGGGCAGATGACTTTTGCTTTTTTCTATAAACTTACTTTATAAACTTACTTTTAGTTCAAAACCGATTGCGTGTATTTAGTGAAGCAGATTATTGATTTTCGGTTGTTTTGCCGGAGTTAGGCAAAGCATCGGCAATTTCGTTATTGGCTTTGCTGATATTTTCGTTGGCGCTTGCCAGCAAATCGGCGGCATCTTCACCTGCTGCTGTTTTGTCGATGTATTCCAGAATTTGGTTGCAGGCATCTACATAATATTGGTTGACATCTTTGTATTCGTCAACGGGGGTTACTTCCAGGAATTGGCTAAAAGGTTTTTTCACAATATCGGTAACTTTTTGTACGGATGCGGAATCCTGAGGTTCAATTTTTTCCATTCTTTTTTCCAAGTCGGTTTGAACGTTGGAGGCTGCGGATGTGAAAATTTCCAAAGCAGCAAAGTAATCGTCTGCCGTTTCAACCGTTGTGTTAATATCGTCATATTCCTGAAGAGCCGCAGCTTCTTCGCCCATTGTGGTTTCGTCGTTGTTATCGGCGGTTTGGTCGGAGCTGTTATCACCGCAGGCTGTCAACGCAAAGAGAGACAAACAAAGAATACCGAATACTACCAGAGTTTTTTTTGCAAATTTTTTCATTTTAACATAGTTCCTTTCATTTTATGTATTTGTTGTAAATATGCAATAATGAAATTTTATCACACATTTGCCATTATACCATGGTGCGGCAAGAAATGCA
>JAHZFN010000162.1 GCA_019421315.1 Peptococcaceae bacterium
GACACGGCGTTTCACTGCGGGGCGAAAAGATACAGGCATCCCGATTGCCGCAACGGCAATGCCATCGGTGTGGAGCTTTGCAGCAGAAAAAACAGCGGAGGTAAATATTATTTTAAGGATGGCACAGTTCAGAGAGCGGCAGATTTGACGAGAAGCCTTATGAAAAAATACGGTGTGGATGTCAATCATGTTTTGCGGCACTATGACGTTACGGGAAAGAACTGCCCTGCGCCTTTTGTTGAAAACGGTGCGGCTTGGAAAAATTTTTTGAACCGCTTACGGGAGGATGAAGAAGTGGAAAAGCAGATTAAAATCAAATTGAACGGCGTTGTGAAAAGCATCAAAGCGATCGAAAAAAACGGCTATAACTATGTTAAGCTTCAGGATTTGCGTGACGGCAAGCTGGACGTGGATTATGACAGAATGCCGATTATCAGAGTAAAATAGTCTGTCATTTTTTTGATTTTTAACAAATTTTCAGATAATGGATTAATAAATCAGACTGCGGTTGTTACGGCAACCGCAGTTTTTGTATTTTGGAAGTTCATATTCTTTGGTGTTTATGTATGATTATAACTTATTATAACCGCAAACAGTGAATATTTGGTTGACCATCAAATTAATTGTTTTGCGGGAAGCAGTTGATTTAAGAAACAATGAATGCTTTTTCTTGGTCAAAAGTGTTGAAATTTTGAAAGTTATGTATAATATTGGCTTAATTTTGAGATTTGTCTGAAAAATATAATTTTTTTGTTGATTTTTGGTTGACATATAATATTTAATGTGATAATATATATTTAACAAAGCAGGGTGATGTTATATTACTTATGTTTTTTTTATCTTTCGAAAAAAATCACTGTTGCTTTTAAATAATGACACTTACTAATCACAACATATTACCGCAAACACGAAAACCGGCCTTTTAGGTCGGTTTTCGTGTTTTAATGGCAATTTTACAAAAGAAATGTATTGGGTGTATTGTTATTTTGACAAATTGAAATTTGCCGAAAAAGTATGCTGCCCGGCTCTCAAAGTTTTGAATTAATTTGAAATTAGGTTGACAATAAATTAAACCTATTTTATCGGCAGGCAAAACAAAAGATGTTTTGCAGCTTATCATTTTGGCAAAATTAAGATGGCTTTGCTTCTTTATTTTGGTTTTGGATAACCGCTTGGGCTTTTAATAAATTGTTTTTTGTGCTCTTATAATTATACTTTGCTGTTAGTTTTAGTGCGGTACGTTTTTGGCAGAGTATTGTTTTTAGTTAAAATAGATATATTTCAGCATTTGCCAGATTGCCAAAGCGATTAAAACAATGCCCGGAATGTAGGAAGAAAGTTTTTTCAGCCAAATTTTGCTTTTGTTGAAAAAACGGCTTTGGGTTTTAAGGATTTTTTGACCGCTCTTTTCTCCGACACTCAACAAAATCAGGTTTACAATAAAAACGGAAACAGGAGCGGCGATAAGGTTGGCTCCGACCAAACCCAGAGAAAAACCTACACCCAAGGAATCGACGGACAAAGCTATTCCCAAAATGACGGATTCTTTGGCAGATATAATTTTGTCGGCGTTGCTGTCTGCCTTTTCGGGGCTTTTCAAAACCTGATCTTCGGAGCAAAGGACACTGATAATCAAAACGACACCGAAAATCAGCAAAAGGATTGCCGAAAGCCAATCCCAAGGCAGATTTCGACAAAAAGACTCCAGGCGGCTGCCCAAAAGCACGGTGCAGAAAAACGCCAAGGCGGCAGAAAGAGAAATCCCCAGCTTTGCCCAAAGGCTGATTTTTATTTCGGACAGTCCGTAGGCTGCTCCTATCGCCAGGCTGTCTATATTAACGGCTATGACAACAAGAATACAGGTAAAAAGCAAAAAATCACCTCATATATCAGAATATACTTTGATATATGAGGTTTTTTGTTTGTTTGTGAATTGGTTTGTTATGTTTGTTTATATGAGTTTATGTTATGTTGTTTTGGGGCAGTTTTTGGCAGTTGGGGCAGTAAAAGCTGCTTCTGCCGACAACTTTGATTTTTTCTATCGGCGTTTGGCAGCGTGGGCAGGGTTCGCCTTGCCGCTGGAATACTTTGAGAAAATTCTGCATATCGCCTTTTTCGTTGTTGGCGTCCACATAATCACGGAAGGTTGTGCCTCGGTTTTGGATTGCAGTTGCCAAAATTTTTTTCATATGACATACCAAATCTGCTGTTTCTTCAGGGCTGATTGAGGAAACCTTTCTTTGTGGATGGATTTTGGCGGCAAACAAAACCTCGTCCACATAAATATTGCCCAAACCTGCGACGACGTGTTGATCCAACAGGGTTCCTTTGATGGTTGACTTTTGTTTATGTTTGAAATTTTCCGCCAGATATTCGGCGGTAAATGCTTTGTCCAACGGTTCCAAAGCCAGGGAGTTCAGACCGCTGACGGTGTTTATGCGGTCTGCTTCAACCAGCCAAAGGCGCCCGAAACGACGGACATCTTCGAACGCCAGCTGAGAATTGTCGCTGAAAATAAATTTTAAATGCTCGTGTTTGCGGACAGGTTGAGTTTCCTCGTCGTAAAGAAGTTTGCCTGTCATGCGCATATGAGCTGTCATAACAAGCGGCTGACTGTCTTTGCCTTGCGGCGTGATATGGAAAAGCAGATATTTGCCTCGTCTTTTGATTTCTGTTATCAATGCTCCTTTAAGAGCCGTAAATTCTTCGGGGTTTTGGCTTTCGATAACCACAGGATTATAGATTTCCACTTTGGCGACAGTCTTGTTGACAACCCTCGGAATAAGGCTTTGACGTAATGTTTCGACTTCCGGTAATTCGGGCATATTATTCACTCCTTGTTGTCATATTGCTTGTTTGGTGTTAAATGTTATTCTGCGGCGTGCATATTATACCAATCTTTGCCTTCTTTGACATCTGCCATCATGGGAACTGCAAGTGCAAAGGCGCTTTCCATCTCTTCTTTTACCAGTTTGATGACGGCGCTGCGTTCTTCGGGCGGGCAGTCGAAAATCAATTCGTCGTGTACCTGTAAAAGCATTTTTGCCCGAAGTTTTTCTCTTTTCAAGCGGCGGTCGCTGTTGAGCATTGCCAGCTTCATAATATCGGCGGCAGTGCCTTGGATTGGTGTGTTTAGGGCGGTTCTTTCGGCGAAACTGCGCAAATTATAGTTGCGGTTGTTCAAATCGGGCAGCCAGCGTTTTCTGCCCAGCAGGGTTTCAACATAACCGTCCGCCTTGCCATTTTCCACAATATCTTTCATGTATAAACGCACGCCGTCATAACCTGCCAGGTATTTTTCGATGTATTCTTTGGCTTCGGCTCGGCTGATTTTTAAATCCTTTGCCAGTCCGAAATCACTTATGCCGTAGACAATGCCGAAATTGACGGCTTTGGCACGGCGTCTTTGTTCTTTGGTAACATCTTTGATGTCAACTCCGAAAACCTCGGCGGCTGTTCTGGCGTGAATATCTTCGTTGTTGATAAAGCTTTTCTGCAAAACCTTGTCGTTGGAAATATGCGCCAAAACCCGCAGTTCAATTTGGGAATAGTCGGCAGAAACCAAAATATTGCCGGGGGAAGGCTTGAACGCCAAGCGCAGTTTGCGCCCCATTTCATCCCGAATCGGTATATTTTGCAGATTGGGCTCGGTTGAGGACAAACGCCCCGTTGCTGTTACTGTTTGGTTGAAGGTGGTATGAATTTTGCCGTCTGCACCAATCAGAGATTGCAGACCGACAGCGTAAGTTGAACGCAGCTTGCTGACGGAACGGTATTGCAGTACCAAATCGGCAATGGGGTATTGCTCAGTTAAGGTTTCTAAAACCTCTTGGTTGGTGGAAAATCCCGTTTTGGTTTTTTTGATGGGCGGAATGCCCATTTCCACAAACAGCACTTCTCCCAGCTGTTTGGGAGAGTTGATGTTGAAGCTTCTGCCTGCCAAATCGTAAATTTGCGCTGTCAGATCGGCTTCCTTGGCGGAAAGCTCCAGGTCAATTTTTTGCAGAACGCTTTTGTCAACGGTAATGCCGTTCAATTCCATTTCCGCCAAAACGAACGACAGGGGAAATTCCAAATCTTTATATAGTTTGTCGAGCTTGTTTTCCTGCAGTTTTTCTTTAAGGCAGGAACACAAATTTTCTATACAGCCTACGTTTAAGGCGGCGATTTCCTCGGCGGAGTAATCTTTTTCGTTTATGGGTTGGGCGTTCAGATATTCCGCCGCCAAAGCGTGGGGCGCATAAGAGCCTGCGACGGGATTGAGCAGGTATGCCATCAGTTCGATGTCATCGGCAACGCCTTGCAGCTTGACGTTGAGTTTATGCAAAGCGGTAATCAGCGCCTTTCCCTGATAAGTTGTTTTTTTGATGCTGCCGTCGGTAAAAATTTTTGCCATATCGGTGTTTGCTGCTGCAGCTGCCAAAGGAGATACGGCAATTTCGTTTTTGCCGTCTTTGCGGTATTGCACAGCCAAAATGTTTTTGTGCAGGCAAACCGCAAAATTTGCGGCTTCCCGCAAATCCGCCGCCAAGGCGGCAAAATCAATGCAGCTGTTGATGACGGCTTGTTCTTGGGGCTTGGCAAACAGACCGCCTATTTCTTGTTGGTCGTCTGTATTATCGGTATCGCTTGCCGCAGGAGGATTGTTTTGTTCTTGGCTCACGGCGGTTTTTGCCTGTACGGGGGCTGTTGCCTGCGGTGCGGAACGCAGAAGGCTGACAAAATTCATTTCTTTGTAAAATTCAGTCAACGGTTGGTTTTCCTGCAAGGGCAGACTGTTGTATTCATAACGGCTTAAATTCGCCAGTTCGGGAAATTTTTCTTCCATATGGCAGTCAATTACGGCAAGCTTGCGGCTCATTAAGGCATCCTCCTTGCCGTTGATGACTTTGTTACGCAGGCCGTTGGCTTTGATATTTTCGGCGTTTGCCAAAACGTTGTCAAGATTGCCGTATTCTTTCAGTAGCTTTAAGGCGGTTTTTTCGCCGACGCCTTTGATACCGGGGATATTGTCGGAGGTGTCCCCCATCAACGCTTTTAAATCGATCATTTCGGCGGGCGGCAGTCCGTAATGCTCCAGCAAGGTAGCTTTGTTCCAAATTTCGGTGTTGGTTATACCTTTTTTGGTCAGCATAACCCTGGTGTGTTCGTTAATCAGCTGAAAACTGTCGCGGTCGCCTGTCAGAATAAAAACCTCATGGTCGCGGCTGGCGATTCTTGCCAGCGTTCCGATAATATCGTCCGCTTCGTAATTTTCAATTTCCTCCCAGGTAATGTTCATTTTTTCCATAAGAGTTTTCGCCAGTTCAAACTGGGGCTTCAGCTCGTCGGGTGTGGCGCTTCTGGTGCCTTTGTATTGGGAGTAAACTGCCGTGCGGAAGGTTATGCGGCTTTTGTCAAAGCAAATTGCCGCTTTTTGCGGTTTTTCCGTTTCCAAGATTTTGTTCATCATGATGGCAAGACCGTAAACGGCGTTGGTGAAAACGCCCTTTTTGTTGGTCAAAAGCGGCCAAGCGTAAAAAGCTCTGTGTACCAGAGAGCTGCCGTCCACAATCAAAAATTTATCTCTCATGCCTGTATAAGCCTCTTTTCCGAATAGAATATTTTACAAGTTCTTTAACTCGTTTTTAACAGTTTTGTATCTTTAAAATAAATTATACTATATTTTCTCTTTAAATAAAAGTTTTTAAACAAATAATGCAAAATCTGCAAAACTGATAATGGGTCATAAGCTAAATTCGAAACAAATTTTACAATAAACAGGTTGTTAAATATGCTGCGGTATGCTTTAATTAAAGACGGTTTCATGTTATAATTATAAAAAGTAAAGGAAAAAAAGGAGGCGGAGATAATGGGACTTTCGCATTGGGAAATTACACTGCGTTTGCTTTTGGCGGCTGTTTACGGCGGTTTGATCGGCATGGAACGGCACCAAAACGGCAAGCCCGTAGGCAGACGAACTCATGCCATAATTTGTCTGTCCGGTTCGATTATTGCCATTATCGGACTTTGCGGTTTTGAAAATTTGGACGGTTTTACAAGAGACCCAACCCGTTTGCCCGTCGGCGTTTTGACAGGCTTGGGCTTTTTGGGCGCAGGTGTCATCTGGCAGGACAAAGGAGGCGTCAAGGGTCTGACCACGGCGGCAACGGTTTACGCCACCGCTTGTATCGGCTTGACTGTAGGTTTCGGTTATTATTATCTTGCCACCTTGGGAACTCTGTTGATTTTTTTGATTCTTTGTTCGGGCAGAATACTGAATAAGCTGGACAAAAAGAAAAAGCTGGAAAACTTTGAAAACCAAATGCTTGCCAACAGCAAGGATAAGTATAAAAGGGAGCTTTACAAGCAGAGAATGGCGGAAAATGCCGAAATGAGCAGGGACGACTACTGCCTGGCGGAGGAAGACGACGAAAACTGCTATAACAAAAAATGCGAAACGGAAGAAGCAGACAGCGAAAATACCGCAAGCAATAAAAACGCAAGCAATAAAAACGAAGGTAATTAAGAGAAGGTAATTAAGAAATATTATAAAAAATCAATTTAAAAAAGTTGTGGGAAAATGTGCCAAACGGCAAAAAGTACGGACAAAAATAGAATGAATTTAAGCAGGTAAAGATAACATGAATATATTTTTGACAGGTCAAATCCAAATCGGCAAAAGCACAGCTTTAAATAAAACTCTTTCTATGCTGCAAAACCGACTTAATCCGAATTTCGGCGGCTTTAATACATATCATATAGCAGAATGCAGGGATGTTTTCATGACGGAGCATGGTGCGCCGAAAATTAACGACACAAGCCGCCAAATTGCCACTTGGCGCCATAACTGCATGGAACCGCACACCGAGGTTTTCGACAAACTGGGAACCGAAATTTTGCGGAAATCTTTGCAAAAAGACATTATCATCATGGACGAACTGGGTTTTTTGGAAAGAGATGCTGAAATTTTTAAAGAGCAGGTTTTTGAATGTCTGCAAAGCGATATTCCCTGCGTCGGCATTTTACGCAAAGCCAACATTCCTTGGCATATTCCCATCTACAAAGACCCGAACACAAAGGTTATTGAGGTAACATTGGCAAACCGCCAAGGCTTGCCTTATGAAATATGCGATTTACTGACAAAATAAACAATATAAAGAATAAAGACGGAAAATTCGGCAGGAAAAGGCGGAGGTTTTAAGAAAATGGTTGTTTTCGGTTTGACGGGAAATATCGGCAGCGGCAAAAGCACCGCTGCCAAAATTTTGACGGAATACGGTTTTTATCATATAGACGCTGACCAAATA
>JAHZFN010000163.1:0-1004 GCA_019421315.1 Peptococcaceae bacterium
TCGTACCGCACCCATTTCAGAAGACCGTCGTTTTGTAATATTGCCATTTATGATGAAATTTTCCAAGGAGCCAAAATTGCGGACATGGTTGCCATGATCGGCAGTTTTGACATCGTTTTGGGAGATATTGATGCGTAACTTCTGAAAGAGGGTGGAACTGTGAATTTTATCAATAATATATTTCTGAATATTGCAGGAGCCATCCGTCACTTCTGCAGTTGGATAGGGTTGGGAGATTTTGGCAGTGACCTGGTTATGGGCATTGTTTCTTATGTTGCCATTATTTTGGTCTGCGTTCTCTGTGCCTTGTTCTATGTTCTCTGGGAAAGGAAATTTGCCGGATACATACAACGACGTCCCGGTCCGAACCGTTTGGGTCCCAACGGCTGGTTTCAAACCATTGCCGATGCCATGAAGCTTTTGATGAAAGAAGACGTGGTACCTGCAACGGCTGACAAAAAACTGCATTTGACTGCGGCTTTGGTGGTTTTTGCTCCCACAATGCTGGCTTTGGCGGTTATTCCTTTCGGCGACGGCATGGTGGCTCTGGATTTGAACATGGGTTTGATTTACCTTTTGGCGGTAACCTCTCTTTGTACACTGCCGATTTTGATTGCAGGTTATTCCTCCAACAACAAATATTCGTTGATCGGCGGTATGCGTGCCGTATCCCAAATGGTAAGCTATGAAATCCCCATGGTTTTCTCTTTGGTTGGTGTGGTTATTTTGGCAGGAACATTGAACCTTTCCGATATTGTTCGGGCACAGCAGCCTCTTTGGTTTGTTTGTTACCAGCCTGTGATGTTTATTGTTTATTTAATTTGTGCCACGGCGGAATGTAACCGTGCACCTTTCGACTTGCCCGAAGGGGAATCGGAGCTGACCAACGGTATTTATACCGAATATTCCGGTATGCGCTGGGCATTGTTTTTCCTGGCGGAATACTGCAATATGTTTGTGGCTGCAGGCATTGCCACAACACTTTTCCTGGGCGGCTGGACGGG
>JAHZFN010000163.1:1014-2645 GCA_019421315.1 Peptococcaceae bacterium
ATTGTTTATTTGGGTACGCTGGACTTTCCCCAGAATCAGGGTTGACCATTTGCAGGCTTTCTGTTGGAAATGGCTGTTCCCTCTGACCATTCTGAATATCGTCGTTACCTGCATTGCAATGTATTTTATATAAGTTGGGGGTGGTGTTGAATGTTCGGAAAAGGTTTGCTTAAAGGCTTGTCCGTAACGGGTAAGGAAGCCGTCAGTAAGCGAATGACAGAAAAATATCCCGAAGAAAAGCCATACCTGGCGGCTTGCTTCAGAGGCGGCAATTTGCAGCTGCACACAGACCGCTGCATTGGCTGCGGGCTTTGTGCCAAGGCTTGCCCCAACAAAGCTTTGGAGGTTACAACGGAGAAAAACGAGGAAGGCAAAAGACAGCTTGCGGCATATTGGTTCGACCGCCAGTATTGCCTGTACTGCGGTTTTTGCGTGGAGGCCTGCAACAAAGATGCCCTGCATTTTACGATGGATTTTGAAAATGCCGTTTACACTCGTTTTGATATTCCCGTTAATTTAGCAGAAACCCCGAATTTAGATAAAAAAGCTTCTGTTTACGGCGTAAAACCCGCCAAAGCGGTTCCTGCCAAGGCTGCGGCTAAACCGACTGCCGAAAAAGCCGCAGACGGTTCTGCCGAAGTGAAAAAACAAGTTAAACAAGAAGTTGAAAAAGAAGTTAAACAAGAAGAAGTAAAAAAGACGGATTTGCAAGAAAATCCCGCAAAAAATACAGAAGAAACTCCCGAAATTAAAACGGAAAAAACGGATAAGGGGGTTGAATAAAAAATGCTGCATTTAACAATATTTTGTTTGTTGGCGGCTGTTGCCTTGATCAGTGCTGTTTGCGTGGTTTGTTTGAAAAACCTGGTTCATGCGGTGCTTTCGATGATTATCTGCTTTATCGGTGTTGCCGGCTTGTACTATTCTTTGCAGTCGGATTTTATGGGTGCCGTGCAGATTCTGGTTTACAGCAGTGCCATTGCTCTTGTGACGATCCTAGGTTTGCTGCTGATTAAAAGAGGCGGCACAACCATGGATAACACAAACCTGTTTGCTTTTCAGTGCTTGCCCAATATGATCGTTTCTGTGGCATTCGGTATTGTTTTGGTTCTGAGCATTTTGCGAACCGAATGGACCGGTACTGTTGCCACATCGGAAATTGCTGACAGTAATCTGCATATGCTGTCAGCGGATATTTTTACGGAGTATCCCGTGGCTTTCCTGTTGATTGGGGTTACCTTGATTGCGGCGGTTGTTGCCACCGTTATCATTGCGGAAGAGGTGAAGAAAGATGACGCTTAGTTTGAGCCATTATTTAGTGGTTGGTGCAATCATGTTTACCATCGGCCTTTTCGGTGCTTTGAGCAAAAGGCACGCCATCGCCGTTATTATTTCAATCGAGCTTATGCTGAATGCCGTTAATATTAATTTTATTGCTTTCAGCAAATACATGATGGGTGATGTCGGTGAGATTATGGCAATTTTCGTTATTGCTTTGGCGGCGGCAGAGGTTGCCATCGGTTTGGCAATCTGCGTTGTGCTTTTCCGCAATCGGGAAAATATTGACCTGGACCGTTATAATGTTTTGAGATTTTAAGCAAACTTTTAGCGGGTTTCTAATTTTCCAGTTT
>JAHZFN010000164.1:0-336 GCA_019421315.1 Peptococcaceae bacterium
AGGCGCCAAAAGAGCCATCGTTCATTTATATAACTCAACATCCTTTGCCCAAAGACAGCAGGTTTTTCGGGCATCCAAGGAAAAAATCATTCAAATTGCCACAGACGGCGCCAAAATGATGAATAAATACGCCGAAAAATATAAAGAAACTCATTTCCAATTTGAATATTCCCCCGAAAGCTTTACGGGAACGGAAATGGACTTTGCGGCGGAAATCTGCAACGCCGTCATCGACATCTGGCAGCCCACACCCGAAAACAAGGTTATCATCAATCTGCCGGCAACGGTGGAAATGACCATGCCCCATGTTTTTGCCAACCAGATTGAATATATGTG
>JAHZFN010000164.1:346-16665 GCA_019421315.1 Peptococcaceae bacterium
ACAACCGAGAAAATGTTATCGTTTCACTGCACCCCCACAATGACCGCGGCACAGGCGTTGCCGATGCCGAATTGGGCATTTTGGCAGGCGGCAACCGAATCGAAGGCACACTTTTCGGCAACGGCGAAAGAACAGGCAATGTGGATATTGTAACTCTGGGCATGAATATGTTCACCCACGGCGTTGACCCCGAACTGGACTTTTCCAATATGCCGAAGATGGTGGAAATTTATGAAAAATGCACCGGCATGAAAGTCAACCCCCGTCAGCCTTACGGCGGCGAGCTGGTGTTTGCGGCTTTCTCAGGTTCGCATCAGGACGCCATTTCCAAAGGCATGAAGTGGCGTGAGGAAACCGACCCCAACCGTTGGACAGTGCCGTATCTGCCTGTTGACCCCCATGATGTGGGCAGAGAATATGACGGCGACGTTATTCGTATCAACAGCCAGTCGGGCAAAGGCGGTGTTGCCTACATTCTGGAACACAACTTCGGTTACGTTATCCCCAAAGCCATGATGTCGGAAATCGGCTATATGATGAAAGATATTTCCGACCGCAGACACGAAGAACTGCAGCCGCAGGAAATTTTTGATACATTTGCCAAGGAATACATCAACGATTTTTCGCCTTTGGATATTACTCATGCGGCGTTTGACCCCGTAACCACAACCAAGGACGACGACGAAAACAAGGTTCATGTGGCTATGCGTGTGGAAATTATGGACGAAGTTTTGAAGCTGGAAGCTACAGGCAACGGTCGTTTGGATGCAGTCAGCAACGCCCTGAAAAGAACAAAATATCATATGGATGAATTCAAATTCATCACATATTCCGAACACGCCATGAGCAGCGATTCCAACTCCAAGGCGGCGGCTTATGTTTGCATTGCCGATAAATATGACAACCAATTCTGGGGTGTCGGCACCCACGCCGATATTATTTTGGCATCTGTCAACGCTTTGGTTTCCGCTTTGAACAGAATGAACAAAAAGACGCATTTGATGCTGTAAAATTTAATAAATGAATATTTAATACATTCAGATATAGTCATTTAATAAATTCAGATATAGTCAGATAAGAGAATTTTAGGAGGAAAATGATATGGGCATGACAATGACTCAAAAAATTTTGGCGGCTCATGCAGGCCTGGAAAAGGTGGCTGCGGGTCAGCTCATCAACGCCAAACTTGATATGGTTCTTGCCAACGATATTACCGGTCCCGTTTCCATCAACGAATTTGAAAACGCCGGTTTCGATAAAGTTTTTGACAAAAGCAAAATTTCCCTGGTGATGGACCATTTCACACCAAACAAAGATATAAAAAGCGCCGAACAATGCAAAAAATGCCGCACCTTTGCCCATCGTTTTGACATTGACAATTTTTACGATGTGGGCAATATGGGCATTGAACACGCACTGCTTCCGGAAAAAGGTCTGGTAAAAGCAGGCGATGCTATCATCGGCGCCGATTCCCACACCTGCACCTACGGTGCATTGGGAGCCTTTTCCACAGGCGTCGGCTCCACCGACCTGGCGGCAGGCATTGCCACCGGCGAAGCCTGGTTCAAGGTGCCTTCCGCTCTCAAATTCAACCTGACAGGCAAACTGAAACCGTATGTCAGCGGCAAAGACGTTATTCTGCACATCATCGGCATGATCGGTGTGGATGGCGCTCTTTACAAATCCATGGAATTTACAGGCGAAGGTGTTGCCAATCTTTCGATGGACGACCGTCTCTGCATTGCCAACATGGCGATTGAAGCAGGCGGCAAAAACGGCATTTTCCCCGTGGACGATATAACCAAAGCTTATATGAAAGACCGTGTGCAGGGCGAATACAAAATTTACGAAGCCGACCCCGATGCCGAATATGATGCAGTTTACGAAATTAATCTTTCGGAAATCGAGCCCACCGTTGCTTTCCCCCATCTTCCCGAAAATACCAAGACCGTGGCGGAAGCGGGCGATGTGAAAATTGATCAGGTGGTAATCGGTTCCTGCACCAACGGCCGTCTTTCCGACATGGCAACGGCGGCGGAAATTTTAAAAGGCAAGCATATCCACAAGGACGTTCGTGCCATCATCATTCCCGCAACCCAAGCCATTTATAAAGAATGTATCAAGCTGGGATATTTGGATATTTTCATTGATGCGGGCTGTGTTGTTTCCACACCTACCTGCGGACCTTGCCTTGGCGGTCATATGGGCATTTTGGCAGAGGGCGAAAGATGTGTTGCCACCACCAACCGCAACTTTGTGGGCAGAATGGGTCACACAAAATCCGAAGTTTATCTGGCAAGCCCCGCTGTGGCGGCGGCTTCCGCCATCGCAGGCAAAATTGCCCAACCGACCCAACCGAAAGGAGGCTGTTAAAAAATGAGTGCAAAAACAGACGTTAAAGGCAGAGTTCATAAATATGGCAGCAATGTTGACACAGACGTTATCATTCCCGCCAGATATTTAAACACAGCCGACCATGACGAATTGGCAAAACACTGCATGGAGGATATTGATCCCGATTTTGTCGGCAAAGTGCAGGCGGGAGATGTTATTGTGGCAGGCGATAACTTCGGATGCGGATCTTCCCGTGAACACGCACCCATTGCCATCAAAGCGTCGGGTATAAGCTGTGTGATCGCCACAACATTCGCCAGAATTTTTTACAGAAACTCCATCAATATCGGGCTGCCGATTTTGGAATGCCCCGAAGCCAGCGAAAAAATTCAGGACGGTGATGAAATTGCCATCGACTTCAGCACGGGCGTTATCACCAACCTGACTAAAAACGAAACTTACAAAGCACTGCCTTTCCCCGATTTTATCAAAAACATTATCGCCCAAGGCGGTCTTTTGAAAAGCATTAAAGCAAAAACAAAATAAACCTTGCACAAAACTGACGACAGCGGCGCATTTAGCAATTAGCGGTCAGCAGTAAGTTGTTCGGTATGAGAAATTTAACAAGACGCAGTCGTTAAAAATGCGTAATAACAGTCTTTGCCGAGTTAAAATAGCGGACAAACCAATCCTGCGAAGTTTAACAAGATGAAGTCGTTAAAAATGCGTAATAACAGTCTTTGCCGAGTTAGAATAGCGAACAGACCGTATCTGCGAAGTTTAACAACACGACGTCTTTAAAATTCGCAGTTCTGTAAGCAGTAAGGTTGGCAAAAGAATGCGTAATAACAGTCTTTGCCGAGCTACAATAGCGGACAGACCAATCCTGCGAAGTTTAACAAGATGAAGTCGTAAAAAGAAGGAGGAAGTTATGAATTATAATATTGCTGTGGTTGCCGGCGACGGTATCGGACCGGAAGTGGTTGCCGAAACCGTTAAGGTTTTGAATAAAGTCGGCGAAAAATTTAACCATACTTTTAACTATACATATGTTTTGGCAGGCGGCGCCGCCATTGATGAAAAAGGCGATTGCCTGCCCAAGGAAACTCTGGAAATCTGCAAAAAAAGCGATGCTGTGCTTTTGGGCGCCGTAGGCGGCCCGAAATGGGACACACTGCCGGGCGATGAAAGACCCGAAAGAGCACTGCTGGGACTGCGCAAGGGATTGGGGCTTTTTGCCAACCTGCGCCCTGCCGTGGTTTTCGATGAATTAAAGGACGCATCTCCTTTGAAAGGGGAAATCATCGACGGCGGTTTGGATCGGGTGGTTGTGCGTGAACGGACAGGCGGCATTTACTTTGGCGAAAAGGGTATCAAGGAGAATACACCGCTGGGTCCTGCGGCATACGACATTGAGCAGTATGCAGAAGAAGAGGTTCGCCGCATTGCACGGGTTGCCTTTGATATGGCGATGAAACGCAATAAAAAGGTTACGAGTATCGACAAAGCCAACGTTTTGGAAAGCTCCAGACTTTGGCGGCGTGTTGTGGCGGAGGTTGCCAAGGATTACCCGGAAGTTGAACTGGACAATCTGTATGTTGACAACGCCTCCATGCAGCTGGTTCGCAACCCCAAACAGTTTGATGTAATAGTTACCAGTAACATTTTCGGCGATATCCTTTCCGACGAAGCCAGCCAGATTACAGGCTCCATCGGCATGCTGCCTTCCGCCAGTTTGGCAGCGGGCAATTTCGGAATGTATGAACCGATCCACGGTTCGGCACCCGATATTGCAGGTCAAAACAAAGCTAACCCCATCGCCACAATTTTGTCGGGCGGCATGATGCTGCGTTATACATTCGGATTAACAGAGGAAGCCGACGCTGTGGAAAATGCCGTAAAGGCATTCTTGGCAAAAGGTTACAGAACACCCGATATTGCGGCAGGCAAAGAAGCCGTCGGCACCAAAGAAGCGGGCGATTTGATTGCCGAATTGATTTAGAGATTTATTATTAATTAAAGTTGTTTAATAAATTCGTTTAATAAAATATTAACAGCCGTCGTTAAAAAAACGACGGCTGTTGTTTTTGATTTTGCGTTATATTTTTTTTGGTCGGTGTTTGATATGAAAAACAAAAAAAAGAGGTCGGCAACGCCGACCTCTTAAAGTTTTTTATAGAATTGTTTTTAGTCAACCAAAGTAACCGCATTTTTCAAAATGGTTTCGGCATCTTTCATGATTGTGTCGATAATTTCCTGACAGCTGGCTTCTTCTTTGACCAGACCTGCAATCTGACCGGCGCAGATTGTGCCGTTTTCAATGTCGCCTTCAACGGCGCGGCGCAAAGCGCCTGTTCCCAGGTTTTCCATTTCTTCCCGGACGGGTTCGTCACGGACAATGCCGAATTCCAAATTCAGATATTTTTCGGTCAGCTGGTTTTTCAGGGAACGAACGGCGTGTTTTAAGAATTTGCCCGTAACCACGGTGTCAGTGTCGTTGGCTTCCAAAACTCTTTCTTTGTAGTCTTTGGAAATGGCGCATTCTTTGGCAACCAAAAAGGCGGTACCCATCTGCACGCCTGCGCAGCCCATAACCATGGCGGAAGCCAAGCCTCTGCCGTCGGCAACGCCGCCTGCACCGATAACGGGAATGTCAACGGCGTCGATTACCTGGGGCCAAAGAGCCATGGAGGTCATGTCGCCGACATGGCCGCCGGATTCCATACCTTCGGCGACAACTGCCGTTGCGCCTGCCGCCGCCATTTTCTTGGCAACCTTGACGTTGGGGATAACGGGAATAACCTTGATGCCTGCTTCGTGGAAGCGTTTCATGTAGGGTGCGGGATTGCCGGCGCCTGTTGTAACAACGGGAACCTTTTCTTCGATTACCAAATCGATAACGTCTTTGATGTAGGGGCTTTGCATCATCAGGTTGACGGCAAAGGGTTTATCTGTAAGACTGCGGATTTGGTCAATCTGGTCTTTGACATATTCGGCGGGAGCCTGGCTGGCGGCAATGATACCCAAACCGCCTGCTTCGCTGACTGCCGCTGCCAAAGGTGCTTTGGCAATCCACGCCATGGCGCCTTGGAAAATGGGATATTTTATACCCAGCGCTTCGCAAATAGGGCTTTTTATCGTCATAACAATTACCTCCTTGATAAATCATACATATTACATTAATATTTATTATATTTTTTGTGTGAATTTTGCCGTCCGTAAAAACGGACGGCATTTTTTGTGCTGTTTAAATTGTTTAGTAATTATTTTTTGATATATTCGGCGCCGCCCATGTAAGGAACCAGGGCTTCGGGAATTTTAACGGAGCCGTCGGGCTGTTGATAGTTTTCCAGGATGGCGGCAACTGTTCTGCCTACGGCAACACCTGAACCGTTCAATGTGTGAACGTATTCCGGTTTGGATTTTTTGTCTCGGCGGAAACGGATGTTGGCGCGGCGAGCCTGATAATCTTCAAAGTTGCTGCAAGAGGAAATTTCACGGTAGCCGTTGTAGCTGGGCAGCCAAACTTCCAAATCGTAGGTTTTGGCTGAGCTGAAGCCCAAGTCGCCGCCGCAGAGAGTAACAACTCTGTATGGCAAGCCCAAGCCCTGCAAAACGGCTTCGGCATCGTTTGTCAGTTTTTCCAGTTCGTCGTAGCTTTCTTCGGGAATGGCAAATTTAACAAGTTCAACTTTGTTGAATTGGTGCTGGCGGATAACGCCTCTTGTATCTCTGCCTGCGGCGCCTGCTTCGGCACGGAAACAAGCGGAGTATGCGCAGTGGTGAATCGGCATTTTTTCGCCGTCGATGATTTCGTCGGCGTAAAGATTGGTTACGGGAACTTCAGCTGTCGGAATCAAATAATAATCTGTGCCTTCAACGTGGAACATATCTTCTTTGAATTTAGGCAGCTGGCCTGTGCCTGTCATGGCTTTGGAATTTACCATGTAGGGCGGGAAGATTTCCGTGTAGGTTTTGGAGGTATGAACATCCAGGAAATAGTTGTAAACGGCGCTTTCCAGTCTGGCGCCCAAGCCTTTGTAGACTGTGAAACGAGCGCCGGAGATTTTGCTTGCTCTTTCAAAGTCCAAAATGTCCAAATCTTCGCCGATGTCCCAGTGAGCTTTGGGGTTTTCGATTTCCGGAGGAGTGCCCCAGCGGCGGACTTCAACGTTGCAGCTGTCGTCTGTGCCTTCGGGAACGCTTTCGTTGGGGATGTTGGGAATAGACAGCAGTTCGTTGCGGATACCTTCCTGAACTTCTTTCAGTTCTGCATCCAAAGCGGAGATTTTTACGCCCAGGGCTTTCATTTCTTCCATGATGGCAGTGGCGTCTTCACCGTTTTTCTTCAAAACGCCGACCTGTTTGGATACGGTATTTTTTTTGGCTTTCATATCTTCAACTTCGCCCAAAATTTCTTTGCGGCGTTCTTCCAGTTTCAAAAGGTTGTCCAGGGAAATTTCTTTGCCCCTTTTTTTCATTCCGGCAATAACTTTTTCCGGGTTTGCTACAATAAATTTAATATCAAGCATTTCTCTTCCTCCTTAAATTTAACGACGTGGATGTTTTTACGACTTCATCTTGTTAAACTTCGCAGATACGGTCTGTCCGCTATCTTGGCTAGGCAAAGACTGCTAATGTGCATTCTTTTGCCTTGCTTGGTTGTTTGGCGGGCTGCTTTGATGTCTGTTTGGGTTTAATTCGAAACACGGCGTATTTACTTTATTTATAAAATTTTAAATTTTTTTATGACTTTTTGCGACTTCATCTTGTTGAACTCCGTACAGCGGTCTGTCCGCTATTTCAACTCGGCAAAGACTGTTAGTGCGCATTCTTTTGCCGCACTTTGCCGTTTTGCGGGCAGTGTAATCAGCAGGGGCAAAAATGCGGAAGCAAAAAATAAAATTTGTGCTTATGCCTGCATTATGCCGCATATATTCTGTGATAATACTATATTACCAAATTTTATCTGAAAAAGCAAAAAAATACTGCAATTTAATAATTTCTCTGATTTATCGGTTTTTCCTGCATAAAACAGCTTTTTCCTGCGAGTATTTTTTTGCTTTTTGCGGCGGTGGTTTGTTCGCTTTTTCTTGACATTGCGGGCGGGCGGTAGTATATTATAGATGTAATACCTATCTTTTTGGTGGGTAAATGTGTTAAACTATGTCATACTTATAAAATATAGAATAGATACGAATTGCTTAAAAATATGAACAAAAAAAGGAGGAAAGCGGATTTTGCCGTCTGCTTCGGCGGTGTCCGCGGAAATAATTATGGTACAGAAACAGGAAATTTTTCGAAACATCAAAAAGAATTTGGCAGAGGGACAAATGGGGGTTTGGCAGTTTGAATGTGACGGCAAAACTTACACACGCCGTTTTGCGGCGCCGGGGCGATTGATTTTGCTGGGCGGCGGTCATGTTGCGGAGGCAGTTTGCCATTTTGCTTCGCAGCTGGAATTTTCCGTTGTGGTTGTGGACGACCGACCCGCCTTTGCCAACAGCCGCAATTTTCCTGCGGCAGACAAAATCGTCTGCGATGAATTTCAAAAGGCAATCGAGGATTTGCGGATTACTGACCGTGATTTTGTCTGCGTCATAACAAGAGGTCACCGCTACGACGCCGATTGTCTGCGGCAGATTTTTGCGGGAACTTATCCCCTTTATCTGGGCATGATCGGCTCGAAAAAACGGGTTTACCAGCTGTTCGAGCTTTTGGCGGCGGAGGGCTATGACCGCAGTTTGATGGATAATATCCATTCGCCCATCGGTGTGAAAATCGACGCCGTTACCCCAAGGGAAATTGCTGTTTCCATTTTGGCGGAGCTGATTGCCTGCCGCCGCAAGGCGCAGATGCGGGACAAAGAAAACCTGGTTTTGGAGCAGGATAATGTTGACCCTCGCTTTTTGGATTATATGGCGGACAGCGATGAGGAAAAAGCCGTTACCGTTGTGCTTTCTGTAACAGGCACCACGCCGGTAAGCTCCGGTTCTGTCATGGCGATTAACCGAGGCGGGCAGATTTTCGGCACCATCGGCGGCGGCTGCAGCGAAGGCGCCGTTATCCGAGACGCTTTGCAGATAGTGCGAAACGGCGGCAGCAAGAAAATTTTTGTGGATATGACCAACGACGTTGCCGAAAGCGAAGGCATGGTCTGCGGCGGTACCATGTGGGTTTTGGTTGACAAAGTGGAAAACAAGGTTCAATAATGCCTGTTAAATGCAGCTTGCGTCGGAATGAAAAAACGCAGAGCGGGATTGGAAGCAGAAGCGATAAAGCCGATAAATAATAAAATTGTAATGAAATCTATAATGCGATTAAAATTTAAATATTAAAATGTTTAATTGTATTATAGATTTCGTATAAATATGCGTTTTTGTCAGTTGGTTTTTTCTAAGCCGTCAAAGGTCTGAACCGTTCCGTTTTCTCTCAAACCAAAAGGTTAGGCAAATCGTTTTTTTTCGATTTTGGGCGAAGATTAGTGTTTATCAGGCTTTTTTGTGTTAAGAATGTAAAACCTTCATTTAATCACTTGTTTTTTTGGAAATTTGGGTGTAGAATAAATTTGTAATTAGAATAATAAATTTGTAAATAGAATTTATAAATTAATTTATAAATTAATGAAGAAACTCGTCTGTAATTCATCATATAATTTATATTTTTATATTTATATTTTTATTGATTTTTATGAAAAAAAATACCGTCTGCCGCCGACTGCATTTTCGTCTGATATTAAATTTAAATTACGGTGAAGTTTAAGTTATTTTTTATCATACGTATTATTTTTTGGCGGGGTGTTTTTTTGTTTGCGGCTGTGCATATTTGCGGCGGCCGTTCTTAAAATTCAATAAAGAATTGAAAAAATTTTATTTACAGTTTGTTGTGCGTCTCGCTTTGCGTCCACCATTTTTTGTGTTTGTTTTTGCTGCGCATTGCGAAGATTATGTAAAAGGAGTGTTTTTTATGAAGTTTAAAAAACCGGTCGTTTTCCTGTTGGCTTTTTCGCTGATTTTTTCACAGACAGCGATGTTTGCTTTGGCGGATGACGTAATTCCCGCCGAACAAACCGCCGCCGCTGAAAGCCTCGGCGGTTCCGTCGAAGAAAACGACGCCCAAAACAACATTGCGGTAAACAGTGTTGACGAAGAAAACAACTATGAAACAGAAGAAACAACGGGCGAAGCCGTTGCCGAAATTAACGGCACGCAGTACGCCACCCTGGAAGAAGCCTTTGCCAATGTCGGCGACGGCGAAACCATCACTCTGCTGAAAAACTGCTCCGGCAACGGTATCATCGTTCCTTCCGGCAGCAACTTCACAGTAGACTTTGCGGGATACACCTACACCGTAGACGGCAGTATCCTCGCAGGTTCCACAGGTTACGAAACTCAGGGATTTCAGCTTTTGAAAAATTCCACAATCGTTTTCAAAAACGGTACCATCAAAAACGAAACCTCGTTAATGCTTATTCAGAATTACAGTAACCTGACATTGAAGGACATGACTTTGGACGCCAACGGCGGCCAAGAAACCTGTTATTATGCGCTCAGCAACAATAACGGCGACGTATATATCACAGGCAATACTTCCATCTATGCCGACGAGAACCAAATTGCTTTCGATGTATGCTGCAACAACAAAGCCGACGTATATCCCTACGTTAAAGTTACCGTGGATACAACGGGCAACATCGTCGGTAATGTGGAAATTTCCAAAAATGCCGCCAGAACAGACGAAGCAAATTCCGCTTTGATTGTTAAAAATATGAATTTGACAGGCACTTTCGTTAAAGACGAAAGCTGCGCCATTCCCGTTGCGGTTTCCGGCGGTACATACAGCCAAGCCGTTGATGAAGCTTATTTGGCAGACGGTTTCAAACTGGTTGAAAATTCCGACGGCACACATAGTGTTACCAGTGCATTTGCTGCTGAAATTAACGGTAAGCAGTATGCTACCCTGGAAGAAGCCTTTGCGGCTGCAGAAAGTAACGCCACAATCAAATTGTTGAATGACTGCTATGTTGAAAGCTATATTGTTTTGAAAGACGGCAAGGCTGTTACATTGGATTTGAATAATCATAATGTATCGTTTGCTTTGGACAAATATTTCTATATCAAAGGCGGCAAGCTGGATATTATCGGCAAAGGTATGGTTTATGAAGAAAAGCCTGATTTCGGTCCTGTTATCTTGAAAGGCAGTGATGAAGATGTTGCCGATTATTCAGTTCTTAATGTCGGACCTGATGTAACACTGAAAGGCTGGGCGGCTGTTTTTGTAGACCAGGTTACAGGCAAGAACAACTACGGTATGGTTGCTAATGTTCAGGGTACATTGATCGGGGCCAAAGACCAAAGCGGTGCTGACGGTAGTTGCGTTTATGTTCAAGGTACTATCAAAGCAACGGAAGGTAATGTGCCAATTATCAATTTGAACGGTGCCAAATTGAATGCCGACGGCAGTGGTATGTATTTGGCAGGCTATGCTAAAACCACTGTTAACAACAGTCAGATTACGGCTACCACCTGCGGTATTGAAATTCGTGCCGGTGAACTCACTGTGGACGGTGCTGATACTCTGATTAAGAGTACCGCCGGCAAATTTGAGGTTGAAGCTAACGGCAACGGTGCAACGGCATCTGGCGCCGGTGTGGCTGTTTCGCAACATACAACAGGTTTGCCTGTTAATGTTAAGATTTTGAATGGTAAGGTTGAGGGCTACACTGCATTTGCTCAGGTCAATCCCCAGAAAAATGAACAGGAAGCAGTAGATAAAATTGATATTGCTATTCAAGACGGTACGTTCACTGCCATCAACGGCGGTACGGAAGCCGTAAAAGCCGAAAATATCAAAAACTTCGTTTCCGGCGGTACTTTTGACGGCGAAATCGACAAAACCACCGTTGCCGAAAACAGCAAACTGGTAGCAAACGAAGACGGCACATACGGCGTTGTCGACGCCGCAGTTGCCGAAGTGAACGGCGAAAAATATTACACATTGGCAGAAGCTTTTGCCAATGCTGAAAACGGTGCGGTGGTTACACTGCTCGACGACTGCACAGTTGAAAATACTATCATAGTGGACGGCGGCAGAGCTGTTACATTGGATTTGAACGGCTACAATGTAGAGCTGTCCATAAGCAAAACAATGATTTTGGTTAAAGACGGCAAATTGGATGTTGTCGGCAAAGGCAAAATTTATGAAGCTCAACCTTATTATGCTCCGATTATGTTAAGGGGCAGCAATGAAGATGTTGCAAACTATTCTGTTGTTAATATCGGCAAGGATGTAACTCTGGAAGGCTGGGCAGGTGTGTTTATTAACCAAACAACAGGTCAAAACAATTATGGTATGGTTGCCAATATCCAAGGTACATTAAACAGTGTTAAAGATTCCGACGGCGCTGCAGGCGACGCGGTTTATGTTAACGGTGTTATTAATCATACAGAAGGCAATGTTCCCGTTATTAATTTGGACGGTGCAACTTTGAATTCTGAAGGTTTGGGTATGTATTTGGCAGGTTACGCTAAAACAAATATCAAAAACACGCAAATTACGGGTAAACTTACCGGTATCGAAATCCGCGCAGGTGAACTGACAATTGACGGTGCTGAAACATTGATCAGAAGCACTGCCGACCAAACAATAGTTGAGGGCAACGGCAACGGCAGTACAGCCGACGGTGTGGCTTTGGCAGTGGATCAGCACACAACCAAGCTTCCCATTAAAGTTAATATTTTGAACGGTACCTTTGAAGGTCATACTGCATTTCTTCAGGCAAACCCACAGAATAATGACGAAGAAGCAATCAATAAAATTGATGTAAAAATTGAAAACGGTACATTTAACGCAGTTAACGGCGGCACAGACACAGTTAAAGCCGAAAATATCAAAAACTTCGTTTCAGGCGGTAACTTCAACACATCTTTCAGCAGTGATTTGGTTGCCGAAGACAGCAATTTGGTAGGCGATGAAACCACAGGCTATCAGGTTATTTCCGGCAGTACCAAAGCCAAAGTCGAACTTTCTGCCGACCGGGCTGACATTAACGCCAACGACGAAGTGAACGTTACCGTAAAAGTCAGCGACGTCGCAAAATACGCAGGCGCCGAAGCCGTTGTTAAATACGACAGCAGCGTTTACTCTTATGTTGGCTGCACACCCCAAACAAACGATCTGAGCGTTAAAAACACAGGCGATTCCGTAAAAATCGTATTGCTGGCAGGCAACGAAAATCCGCAGAACGCAGGCGATTTGGTAACCTTAAACTTCAAAGCCGATAAAGCTTTGAACACAGGCAAATCCGTGACGGAATTTGCTTTGGGCAGCGCATACATTACAGACATCGGCACTCTTTACGGCGCAAGCGCCGCAATGGGCGATGCACAGCAGGTAAACGTTTACAATCTGACAGTTACATTCAACGGCGACGAAGGCGTTGCTAACGATGAAGCTACCGCTTATGTTAAATATAACGAAGCAGGTTTGTACACAAGCAACACTTACGAAACTGCTTTTGCGGTTCCCGCCGCTCAGGCTAAAGACGGTTATCGTCTGGCAAACGCCGATAAACCCTGGACATTGGGCGAAACGGATTATGATGCAGCGGAAATCGCAGCTATGACATTTGCCGAAAACACAGCATTTACGGCAAAAACCGTTAAGGTTTGGGACGTTTCCTTCCTGGATAAAGACGGCAATGCCATCGGCGATGTTCAGGTAATCGATAACGGTGCAAAAGCAACGGCTCCCGAAGCTCCCGCAGTTGACAACATGGATTTCAAAGGCTGGAAAGCAAGCGGCACAGATACCGTTGTAACAAGTGCAGATATTAATGCGGCTGAAGTGACGGCAGACGTTACTTATCAAGCTGTTTACGAATATCAGCAGCACAGCATCACCCTGCCCGCCGAAGCCACCGATATTACAGGTGTTGCAGACGGCAAAGCTACTTATAACACAGACGTAACCTTTAAACTGCCCGAACTTGAAGCAGGCTATGTTTATGACGTAGACTACACGGTAGGCGACGGCGCCGAAAACGCACTGACAGCTGCCGACGGCGTTTACACCATCCCCGGCTCCGCCTTGACAGGCGACGTTAAGGTTACAGCTGTAAAAGTTATTGCAGGTGAAGTTGCATTCATGGAATACAATGTCGCTCCGGTTGACAAATCCGTGGGCGAAGCAGGCGAAGCAGGCGCCGCTTACAAATTGGTTCTCTTTAAATCCAATGCGGCAAGCATCAGTTCTTACACCTACAACGGCAGAACCATGCTGTATTCCGATAAATACGCTTTGACCGAAGGCGGTGAAAAAGGCGTTTACATCTATTTCGTTGCCGCAGACACAACGTCAGAACAGGCTTTGCAGGCAATTAAAGTCGCAGACAAAGAAAAAACATCCGTAACCTACGACGGCAACGTCAATGAATATAACGGCGTTCACGTAGACGACGCAGTATTGGTATATGACCTTTACACAGGCTGGAACAGCTACAACACAGATACTGCTTTCAGCATTGTATCTCCTTTGTGCCGTTTGGAAGCCGATGTGAACGGCGACGGCAAAGTTGACACAGAAGACGCCAGAGCCATCGTTAATATTATTCTCGGATATTAATTCGGAGCATGATATTTAATAATTGAACTTTAATGCTTTGAGAATGCGTTGAAACGGAAATCTTAGGTTTCCGCATAAAACAAGGGCAGTTTGTAAACTGCCCTTGTTTTTTATGTATTGGGTTAATGAATATCGGGTATAATTTATGTCGGCACAATTTATAGCATATTTGTAAATTGGTGGTCAGTGATCAGTTATTATACGGATAGCTGTCAAAAGAAAAAAGCTGCGTTTGCTGCCAATAGGAGTTGGTCTGTTTGCGGCGAATGCTCGTTTGATCCCTCCTGTTAAACACCGGGTATTTCTGTTTTCGCTTGTGTGAACGGTAAAGAGATTGTTTAACTGCAATATTCAATATTGTAAATTTGCTTTTCTTTCGGCACTTGCGGCAAAGAAAAAATAAATGCAGCAACTGCCTGCTAATCACTTTGATTTCTGCGCTCCGCCAAGGCACTCGGATGACAAAAACGAAAGCGCAATAACAAATTTCACTGAATTAAGGCGGTGTTCTGACCTTTGTACAAAGTTTAACAACATCCAAGTCGTAAAAAAATTTTCGCCGAACCTAAATCAAAGCACCCCGCCGAGCACTCAAGGTTGGCAAACGAAAGCGCAATAACAAATTTCGCCGAGCTGAGGCGGCGTTCTGACCTTTGTGCGAAGTTTAACAACACGACGTCGCAAAAAGTATTGACTTTTTAAGGTTTTGGTGATAGAATGTTAAAGTACGCTAATTTGGGATGTTTCGTTTTTTGTGGAGCATATGCGATTTTGCGTGCAGGTAAAACCGATATATAGCAGGTGTTATCTGCCGTTTGTCTTTTTGATGCTGACTTAAAGATTATCGTACCATGAATTAATGAAATGACGTATTTAGCTGCCCACGTTTTTTAGAAAAAAGTGGAATTTAGCCTTGCATTTAAAAATAGGGCAGGGCGGAGATGAAAAGGTTAAGGAACGAATTTTTTCATCTTTTGGGTTGCTATTTTTACTATATTCAAACATTAACCGCGGATAACATTTGTTTTCCAAGCGGTGATTTGGAAACCAAAATTTTATCTTTCGGGGAAGGAGGTTGAGGTAAATGCCAACCATTAGCCAATTAGTAAGAAAAGGTCGTCATTCCAAAGTTGTAAAATCTACCGCTCCCGCACTTAAAGAATGCCCTCAAAAAAGAGGTGTGTGCACAAGAGTTTATACAACAACACCAAAAAAACCAAACTCTGCTTTGAGAAAGGTTGCCCGTGTTCGTTTGACCAACGGTATTGAAGTTACCGCATACATTCCCGGTATCGGACACAACCTGCAGGAACACAGCGTTGCTTTGGTTCGCGGCGGCAGAGTAAAGGACTTGCCCGGTGTTCGTTATCATATCGTTCGCGGCGCATTGGACGCTTCCGGCGTTGACGGTCGCGGTCAGGCCAGATCCAAATACGGCGCCAAAAAGCCGAAGGCTGCTAAAAAGAAATAAGCTCAATTAAATATAAGTATAAGAAACTAACTGTTATTCTACAGTAAAGGAGGGGTTTCTCATGCCTAGAAGAGGTGGAGTGCCAAAACGCGATATTTTGCCGGATCCGGTTTACAACAGCGTTGTTTTGACCAAATTCATCAACCAGATTATGCTGGATGGTAAAAAAGGTGTTGCGGAAAAAATCGTTTACGGTGCTTTTGATATTATTCGTGAAAAAACCGGCAAAGACCCGATTGAAGTCTTTGAAGAAGCTATGAAAAATGTTATGCCTGTGTTGGAAGTTAAGGCTCGTCGTATCGGTGGCGCAAACTACCAAGTGCCGATCGAAGTTAGACCTGAACGCCGTCAAACATTGGGTATTCGCTGGATCGTTGCAAATACACGCAAACGCGGCGGTCGCGGTATGGAAGAAAAACTTGCTGCCGAATTAATGGATGCTGCCAACAATACAGGCGCTTCTGTTAAAAAACGCGAAGACACACACAGAATGGCAGAAGCCAACAAAGCTTTTGCTCACTATCGTTACTAATATTGATAGGAATTTTGTGTTTGACGAGGCGGCATAATGCCTTGTCAATAAGGCATACATTAAAATAACGGAGGATAATAATGCCAAGACAAAATTCATTGAAAGATACAAGAAATATCGGTATTATGGCGCACATTGATGCCGGTAAAACCACCACAACAGAAAGAATTTTATTCTATACAAATAAAGTTCACCGTATTGGTGAAACGCACGACGGTGCGTCCCAGATGGACTGGATGGTTCAGGAACAGGAAAGAGGTATCACAATTACCTCCGCAACAACAACCTGCTTCTGGCGTGGTAACCGCATTAATATCATCGACACGCCCGGTCACGTTGACTTCACTGTTGAAGTTGAAC
>JAHZFN010000165.1:0-394 GCA_019421315.1 Peptococcaceae bacterium
CGGTCATAACAACTTTTACTTCATCTTCCAAACCGGCAGCTTTAATATTTTCTTCAAAAGCATTGATGATTTCTTTAGAACCGGAAGATGTGCATCCTGTACCGCCGCAGCAGAGGATATGTGATCTATACATTAATAGGCTCCTCCTTTATTTTGCTTTTAATACATATTCGGTAACAACATTACCGTTTACCAAGTGTTCTTCTACAACTCTGGCTGCTTTTTCAGGGTTCATATAAACATATGTAACCTTTTCTTTGCCTTCTTGAATAACTTCAACAATTGGTTCAAACTGGCAAATGCCAATGCAGCCTGTTTGTGTAACAGCTACGTGGTCTGTTAAATCTTTGGCGTTAATTTCTTCCACCAATTTATTGAGAACAGGACGAGCACC
>JAHZFN010000165.1:404-1574 GCA_019421315.1 Peptococcaceae bacterium
TAGGAGCGTCCGTTTCGTTACCAAGATTCATATTGCCTTTTGCAGCTTCACGAATTGCTGCCAATTCTGCGAAAGATTTTTTCATAATCGGAAATTCCTTTCTTCTTTAGTTTTTAAAACCAATTTCACTCATATTTTCAGAAATAAAACCGCCGAGCCAAACCAAAACCTGAGGACTGGTTATGGGCATACCCTCCAGAATCTCTTTTATCTCATCGGTATCCGCCACAAACTCATCGCCGTCAACCCGACAGGTAAGCACAAAGCGCACTTCGGGATCACCCTGCACCAAAGTAACAAAGGTTCCCGCCAAATCTCCCACCGGCATACGGTCAATGTTTTCTATTTCAAAAGTTGCCGTAACGGTTGTGCCGACACCTTCTTTTGAAACGATTTCCATACTGCCGCCTGCCTGTTCCGCCGCTAATTTAAAAAGGGGCAGACCCAAACCGACCTTTCTGGTGGTTCTGGTGGTAGTAAAAGGATCGATAACTTTTTTCAAAAAATCACTGCTCATGCCGCAGCCGTTGTCTTTGATGATTATGGTCAAAAAGCCGCTAGCGGTGTTTTCCGCCAAAGTTATCTCGATTTTCGTTGCCTGTGCCTTGGTGGAATTTTTTACAATATCCAAAATATTAAGCGAAAGTTCTTTCATAATATATTATTGTCTGTATTTAGCCAGAATACCGGGAATATCGTCCGGAACCAATCTGCCGAATACATCGTCGTTAATCATCATTACAGGCGCCAAACCGCAGCAGCCCAGGCAGCGGGTTGCGTCCAAAGAGAACACGCCGTCAGATGTGCAGCCGCCGTCGTCAATACCCAATTCCAATTTCAATCTGTCCAGCACGCCGCCGGCATTTTTAACGTAGCAGGCAGTACCCATGCAAACGCCGATTTGGTATTTACCTTTCGGAGACAAGTTGAACTGGGTGTAGAATGTTGCAACGCCGTAGATTTCTGCCAAAGAAACTCCCATTTCTTCAGAAATCATCAACTGAACTTCGTATGGCAAATAGCCATAGATGTCTTGCGCTTGTTGTAAAACAGGCATCAAGAAGCCGTCTGTGCCTTTATACTTTTCCATAACGGCCTTGAGTTGCGCTTCCTGTTCCTTAGTTCCGCTGAACGGAATGTCGGTTGGTTTTTTTACGCTCATGTGTTTTC
>JAHZFN010000166.1 GCA_019421315.1 Peptococcaceae bacterium
TTGTCAATGATAATTACCGTCAAGTCAAGATTTTGCTGAATTGCGTTGATTAAGCCGGGAATACCTGCATGGAAGAAGGTGGAATCGCCGATTGTGGCAATTACAGGCGTTTGCAAACCGCTGTGCAGATAGCCTTGTGCCAAAGGAATACTGGCACCCATGGCAAGCTCCGTCCATAATGTGTGGTAAGGAGGGTTCATTCCCAAAATTGTGCAGCCGATGTCGCCTGTAATCATAACTTCGTCTTTTTTATAGCCCAAATTTTTAACGGCTTTGTTCAAAGAAACATAGGTTCCTCTGTGGGGACAGCCGCTGCAAGTGGTGATGGGGCGGGCGGCGCACAAGCTTTCCGCTTTTTCCACAATGCTCAAATCTTGCTTTGGCAGTTCAATGCCGATGGCTTTTGCCAGGCCTGCCGCCACCATGGCGCCGTTATATTCACCCAAACGGCTGCACGTTCCTTCGGTTTTACCGATGATAACGGGTCTTTTGTCAAGATTATAGCCAAGGCAGAACAATTCCCGTTCGATAACGGCTTCCAGTTCTTCTGCCACAACCAAAGTGTCGCAGTTTTCCAGCATTGCCGTCATTTCCGCTTTGGCAAAGGGCAGGGAACCTGCCAGCTGCAATGTGCTTAATTCTTCTCGTTTCAAACTGCCGCCTGCGGCGTTGACAATTTCCACGGCTTCGTCAATATATGTATTGGTAACGCCAACTGTGATAATGCCGATTTTACCTTTAAGGCTCAGTTTATTCAACCCTTTTTCTCGAATATAGGCTTCTGCTTTATCCAAAGAGTCGATGAGACTTTGGTGCTGTTTGGTGCAGATTACGGCGCCCGCTTTGGTGAATTTACTGATGTCTTTTTTTAGATACGGTTCTTTTTCGGCGGGTTTAACTCTGTCCTCAACATCAATCAAGCTATAAGATTGGGAAGTGTTGGTCACGCCGCGCACAAACACGGGTTTTTGAATATGTTCGGAAATTTCAAAGGCAAGCTTTGTAAAATCGTGGCATTGCTGACCGTTGGCGGGTTCCAGAACAACCATGTCGCTCATCTGGGCGAAAGTTCTGGTATCTTGCTCGCACATACCTGTTGTTACGCCAGGGTCATCCGCAACATAAACCACCATGCCGCCGACCACGCCGGAATAGGCAATGCCGATCAAAGAGTCGTAGGCAACGTTTAAGCCCGACATTTTCATTGTAACAAGGCTTCTTTTGCCTGCCCAGGAAATGCCTGCCGCCACTTCAACGGCAACCTTTTCGTTGGTACTCCATTCAATGTGGGTGCCGTCCAAGTCTGTTCTGTCATATAAACTGCCGATAACCTCGGAAGAGGGTGTACCGGGATAACCGCAAATAACATCAACGCCTGCCGCCAAAGCGCCCAAGGCTATTGCCTGATTGCCATTAATTAATTTTTTAGTCATTTTTATCTCCTCTGTAACTCTCGTAATCTCTGTATATGTCTAATCTGTTTAAGTATAAAATCAGTTGTTGCTTATTTGTTTAAAATTGCTTTTAATTCTTGAACCAGCCATTGGTTTTCTTCGTCCGTGCCAAAGCTTATTCTGGCGTATTCGGGGTAACCCCAGCCGTAGCCGTTTTTGACGAAAATGCCTTTTTTGCCCAAGGCTTCGACAACGGGTTTGCTGTCGGTGTGCAGATTGACAAAGCAGAAATTGGCAAAGCCGTCTACCATATCAACGCCCATTTTGGTAAATTCTGCTTTAAGATAAGCTCGGCTGCGGTTGGCGTGGTCGATGGTTTTCTGCACGAAAGCCTTGTCAGCTAAAGCCGCCTCTGCCGCTGCTTGTCCCAACCTGTTGACGGGGAAGGTTTCAATAGCTTTTCGCATATTGGCGATGAGGCGTTTGGGGGCCAGTGCATAACCGACACGCAAGCCTGCCAAACCGTATAATTTGGAAAATGTTCTGATGATAAGCAGATTTTTGTTTGCTTTAACATATTCCAAACCGTCGTCGTAATCCTCTTCACCGACGAATTCGGCATAGGCTTCATCCAGAACAACCAAAACATGGTCGGGAACCTTGGCAATAAAATCAGCCAGAGCTTTTTTGCCGATGATGGCTGCGGTGGGGTTGTTGGGGTTGGTGATCATAACCATTTTGGTTTTGTCGGTTATGGCGTCCAGCATACCCTCAAAATTGCAGGCAAAATCAGCCAGGGGTTCAACCTCTTTGATTTTACCGCCCAAAAGACCGCTTTCAACTGTGTAAACGAAGAAGTAAGGCTTGCAAACGACAATTTCGTCGCCTTCGTTGATAAAAGCGTTCATCAGTGTGGTGATGATGTTATCACCGCCGTTGCTGATAATAACATTATCGGCTTCCAGTCCGTAATGTTCGGCAAGGGCCGTGCGGAGCAGGGTGCTGCCGCTTTCGGGGTAACGATTCAGACTGCCCAATTCTTTTTGAATGGCTTCAACTGCTTTCGGTGCCGTACCCATGGGGTTTTCGTTGCTGTCCAAATCGGCGGTTTTTGTCAAATTCAACGCTTTGGCGATGTCCGCTTTCAAAGGCGGAACGGAAACTTCCGGAAAATTTGCCACTGTATTTCTGAATAATTTATTGGAATTTGTCATATAATTTTGCTCCTTTTTTTACTCGTACATTCATTATAACAGATATACAAATAATTATCAAGGTAATTATTGACTAATTTACCAACTTAATGCAATAAAGTAACTTGCATTACCATTGGGTTTGTTGTAGATGTATACAAAATACTATTGATGAAAACCAAAACACCCCTGTTTTTTTCTACATAAATATATGCAATCCCAAACAATATGCAAAGTATAAATTTGCCGAAATTTGCGTTGCCGGTTAATAATTATTGTTTGGAATAAAGGATAACGGCGTATGTAAAGAGAAATATGTGTAAAGAGAAATAAATAATATCCGACAAAATTCGAATATTTTTAGCTATTCAGCGAATTATCAAGTTATTTTGTTGAAATAATTCGGTTATTTGAAGTACATTAAATAAAAAATGAATTGGAATAAATTGCAGTTATAAGCAGAAAAAACAGCGGAATATAGGTGTTGTTATGATGTATTTTTGGAATGAAATCGAAAAACAAATTCTGTCGCCCAAGGCAGCCTTGGCTTTGAATTCCGTCGGCAGGCAAACCCCCGAAACAGACGATGAATTTCGCACCTGTTTTCAAAGGGACCGCGACCGCATTATCCACAGCAAAAGT
>JAHZFN010000167.1 GCA_019421315.1 Peptococcaceae bacterium
CGTCAGCGCCATCTTCAAAGCCGCCGATGCAACCCTTTTGCTGTCTATCACTTTTGTGGTTTTATAGTCCATATTTTTTCCTTTCCGGATTTTAACTTCCCGGTTTTACTCTTAAACACCGCTTTGCGGCATTTTTTTAATTCATCACATTTTTTTAATTCATCAATTCATAAATTCCGCTTCACATCAACAATGCCGTTCGGCAAATATCAATATGCCGAAACACAACTATACATAGTATATTATACTTTGCGCTTGTTTTTTTTCCAAGACATTTAAACAATTTAATTTTATTTTTTTGACGATAAGCAAAACAATCGGCAAAAACCGAAAAATATTTTTCAAAAAAAACCGTTTCGCCTACCGCAGGCGAATCTCGCCTATTTCGGCAACACCGCCCTTCGCCGTTACCTGTTCCCGCAAACGCCCCGTATCTATTACGGAAGAGGCCCTGTCCACCCGAACAGTAATCGGTCGGCGATAGGCAGTCAAGTCAACAGCCAAAACATCCCCCTGTTCCACCCGAACCGTCGTTTCACCATCGGCAAAATTCCGAACGGGTTCGCCGTTGACCAAAACATAAGCAGCCTCCAGCCGATTGTAGCCTATGGGCGACAAAACAACATTACCCCAGATTTTCGTTTCATCGGCCGCCGCCGCTTCCGTGCGGTAAACTTCGCCGTACCAATTTTTCCGCAACCCCCAAAATTCCGCCTTTTCGCTCACAAACGGCAGACACCCACAAATGTACACCGCCGCACAAAGCGCCAAAGCCGCACCAAAGCAAACGCCTGCCGCCGCCCAGCTTTTTTCAGTACATTTTTTATCAACAAAAGCCTTGATTTTTTGCCGAAAATTCATCCGCTCACTCCTTTCACAATACAAGTTTTGCCAACAAAATTTTTTCTATGTTGCTTTCGGAGCTGGAGGATATTGGCAAACAACCGCAATATATCTGCCCGCCGCCGTTTCCCAAATTTTCCGCTTAACCTGCGGTGACAAATTACAACAGATTATTTTTCGTTTTTTGAAAATTTTTCTACCTATTTATATAGGCTTCTCTACAACACAGTTTGCAGACTATCCAAAGACCCAAAAGGACAAAAGTGCCCAAAGCCTTAAAGCATTTTTACATTCTCGATCCAACCTGCCGAAAAATCTGCTGTGGAAGCTTCGGAACATCAAAAAAACCAAACCTATTTACAAACAGACAGCAAAAAGCATTTTAGAATTCGACACGACATTTCATACCGCAAAAATGCCGCAGAACAAGAAAATCAAAACAAACTTTAATTTTTTTCAAAATATCCCATCAAATCAATCAACAAAAAAAACAGCCTTGCCGAACCGCAAAACAAAACATTTCCGAAGCGATTTTTTAACTGCCTCAAACAACGGCAAAATCACCGCAACACACACAGACCGCCATTATTTGCGCATAAAAATTCAGTCAACAATAATCAATTCAAACCACTTGCCAAATGTGAGATTTTGACATATTTTTTTCATTGTTTCAACACTGTTTTTTACGGATTCAAATCATACGCCCATAATTTTCTGAAAATTCCCAACGTTTAGCATTGATATTGCAGTTCATGACAAATTTTACGTTGTTTGTGCAAAATCAAGCCCGGATAAAGGATTATATGCTATACTGACAGTATAAAACATATTAATAGGAAGAAACAAAATAATTTTTTTGGCTTAAAAAACAGCCGAAAGTAGCAATAGAATAACAAAAAACCGACAATATATGCGGGCAAGTGCTTAAGCGGTGAAAGCACTGCGTTTTATCCGAGCCGCTCAAGCAAAAAATGCACTTATTGTCAAAGCAAAACAGCTGATTAGGAGGTATGTTTTATGACAAAAATCATTGTTTCCGTTCTTTTGATCGCAGCCACCGTTGCGCTGCCTATTTCGGTGATCTACGCTTTCATCCGCGAAAGAAAACAAAAAAAAGCTGCAAACTAAAACAACGCATATTACCATCTTAAAACAGAGAGGTTTAAGCTCAAAAAATCGCTGCGGACAGCTAACGACAGCGAAAAATCAAGCCTGTTTTCTTTAATGAATTTTTCGCCTGAAAAAGCATAAAAAAACAACGTTTTCGATAAAATTTCCAATAAAAAATACCTGCAAAATAAAGGGATTGTTAAAGCAATGAGCGAATTTATTAAAGTAATGATTTATTAATATCATACAGCAAATTTTCGAAGTTTTTTAGTTTTTTTGAATATAAAACAGCAGGTACACAAGAAGCGAAAAACGAAAAAAAACGGAGCGTTTTTTTGAGCGTTTTCCTAAATCGGGGCAAACAGCCTCCGATGTTTATAAAAAAACAACAAAGGAGAAAAAATATGCGTTTTGTTCTTTGCGACAGCGATCCATCTGTGATGGAAGAACAAAAAAAGTTAATAGAAAAAGTCGCTTTGGCAAACGGCACGGAAGCCAACATTGTCTGTTATACGTCCGCCCGCCAGCTGCTTTTTGAAATGGAAGAAATTGCCCCCAGCATCGACGTGGTTTTGCTGGACATTGCCATGCCGCCGGCACTGGACGGTTTGCAGGCGGCAAAAAAGCTCCGCCAAGATCTCAGCTATCACGGGGAAATTATATTTACCAGCTTTGTTGATAAATATGCCATCGACGCTTTTGACGTCAGAGCTTTTCATTACATAGTGAAAAACGTTACCCCCCTTGCCAAGCAGGAAGAAATTTTGCAGTCCGCAATAAATTACTGCGGCAAAAAAAAGCAAAAATATCTGCTGCTGAAAGGTCCCAACGGCTACAAAAATATCCGCATAGACAGCATCAATGTTTTTGAAGCAATGGGCAGAATGATCAAGGTGTACTACGGCAAAAATGAAACCTTTGAGTTTTCCTCAACCTTTGTCAAACTGGAAGCCAAGCTTCTGCAATACGGATTTGTCCGCGTGCATAAATCCTATTTGGTCGCAATCAACAAAATCATGTCATTTTCATACGAAGGTATAAAAATGAAAAACGGTCAGTCAGTTCCCGTCGGCAGAACATATCTGCCGAGCCTGAAAAAGGTTCTGCATAATCTGACCAAGCACTAATCAACCAAAAAATCAAAAATATTAAAAACAAACAACAAAAACACAAATAACAATAGCAACATAAAAACACTGCAACATAAAAAAACA
>JAHZFN010000168.1 GCA_019421315.1 Peptococcaceae bacterium
ATAACATCAACGCCCAAAGCGTAAGCAATCGCCTTGGCGGTGGAAATGCCTATACGAAGACCCGTAAAGGAACCCGGTCCCACAATAACACCAACCAAATCAATATCTTTAAGCTCCAAATCTCCCTCTCTCAGCAAATCGTCCAAAAGAGGCAGTAGCCTCTGGGAATGAGTTTTGCCAACGTTCAAAGCCGCCGTTGCCAAAAGCTTATCTTCCTCCGCTACCGCCAAGCTAAGACCTTTGCAGGCAGCATCAATTACCAGTAAACGCATATTCCGCCATTGCCCCCTCTAACCATTTTCTGTTTTGTTCGTCAGCTTTAATTTCTATATGACGCCATTCGCTGCCGTCCTCAGCCATATGCTTGGTGAAACAGATTGTTACGGCGTCCTGCGGCAGAATATCTCCCAATATTTCGGGCCATTCCACAACAGAAACGGAATCTCTGTCAAAATATTCCTCTATACCCAGCTCATACAGCTCTTCTTCATCGTTTACTCTGTATATATCCATATGATTAAGAACACATCTGCCGTTTAAATATTGATTTACAATGGTAAAGGTGGGGCTGGTAACGGGCTCGTCAATACCCATGCCTTTGGCAATTCCTTTTGTCAGCAGTGTTTTGCCGCTGCCCAAATCGCCGTACAAAGCGATAACCGTTCCCGCAGGCGCATGGATTCCCAAAACCAAACCCAAAGTCTCCGTTTCCAATCGGCTGTAACTGTCCACAGACCACATAGTAAATTCTCCTCAAATCTCTTTATTTAAATCTCTTTATTTAAATCTCTTTATTAATGGCTTTAATTAATGGCTTTAATTAATGGCTTTAATTCTTTTTAAGTAATAATTTTTCGGTTTTACACTTTTATTTTTCGATACTTTCGCATTTCCCGAATTATTTATCATAAACAATTTGCTGTAACTATATATATCAGTCAGCTTCCTAACATAATAATCATATATAATCGACGTAATTAGTTTTCCCGGCAATAAGCTTAAATAATTTATCGGCAAATTGTTCCCAAAATAAAATCAGCGTGTCAACACAATAGCAAATTTTATCGGGAAACGCCAAACAACTCAAAACTCACGTCGCCGTAACAAAACAAATAAATGCTCTTAACTCGCTGATAATATTTTTTGATTTTTTTATAAACCATTTATTTAAACCATTTATTTTTAATAAGCAGTTATTAAAATAGTTATTTACAGATAAATAACGGTACACCGCCTGATTTTTCCGATAAATTTCGTTTATTCGCCCAAGCTTTCCACTTTTTTACCGTTAATCCAAACTTCTGTAATTTTGGAATCTTCATTCATCGGATCACCGTCAAAAACGATAAAATCGGCGTGCTTATCCTCTGCCAAGCTGCCCACTTCATCTTCCAGTCCCAAAATATTGGCGGAATTGATTGTGATGGCTTTTAACGCTTCATATCTGGGCATACCCGCTTTATGAGCGGCAATGGCGGCAGGCAAAAGCTTCGCTATGTTATTATACGGATGATCGGAGCAAAGGCTTATGGTAAGCCCCTTTTGGTGCAGGCGGTTGATTGCCTCCCAATCTATACGATCCCATTCTTCAACCTTGCCGAAGGTGCCGGGGCTGACAATAACGGCGGCTTCGTAATCCACCAATTCGTCCGCTACAATCTCGCTTTCCGTTGCATGAACCAAAACCAAACGCAGGCTGAATTCCTTGGACAGGCGCAGCGCCGTCATAATATCATCTGCACGGTGGGCATGGCAGACAATTGGCAAACGACCCTCCACAGCCTGCATCAAAATATCCATATCCAAATCCAAATCAAAGCTGTCGTCCTCACGGCGGTAATTTTCACCCTGCACAAACGCTTCACGCAAACGGGCAGTTACAATCATCCTTGCCTGCTGAGTAGGTTTTCTGTGTATCCCTCTGTAAAAGAACATTTCTCCCAAAGCCATTTTCAAAGCGGCAGGTTCCTTCAAAATCATGCTGTCCACAGTTTTGCCGATGGTTTTGATAACGGCAATTTGACCGCCGATAACATGAGTACTGCCGGGGCTGACGGCTATGGTTGTTATACCCGATTTTCTGGCCTGTTCAAAACCGTTGACGGCGGGATTGATGGCGTCAATAGTTCGCAGCGACGGCAAAATATAATCGTCGGTAAATTCCAATTCAGCTTCCATAGACTGAATATCCTGGCTGATCCCCATATGACAATGGGCGTCGATTAAGCCGGGCATAATATATTTCCCCGTCATGTCGATAACATCGGCTTCGGGCGGAATTTCAATGCCGTCGCCGATCTCTCCGATTAACCCCTCGTCGTCAACCAGCATGGTCCCGTGGGGCAGCTCAGAACCCTCCATGGTAATTATGTGTCCATTACTTATGGCATACATTAAAAAACACCTCCTGATATTATTAACATATTCTCTGTTTACCCCGTTTTTCCTGCCTTTTTGACAAATTACCGCCAAAAACCGCAATAAATTTCCGCCGACACCGTTATTAAATTCCGCCAAACAACGTCAACCGATTTTGCCGCAAAAATCTGCCATAATATTTTTCACAGCGGCATTGTTTCGGTAAATTCGTTCGGGATGAAACTGCACCCCCAAAATGTGCCGCCGTTTTTTGCCCCGTCTGCCGCAGCAAATTCCCTCAATCACACCGTCAAAGCTGTAAAAAATCGGCATAAAATCAGGGGCAATTTTGTCAACCGCCTGATGATGATTACTGTTGACAAAAAAACGCACGGCGCCCGCCGCTTTGCAAAAGCTTTCGTCAACACAATAAATTTCGTGGTTGTTTTCCCCATGGGTTTTCAACAAATCCTCAGGCAAATGCTGAATCAAACCGCCGCCCAGCGCCACATTCATCAGCTGCATACCGCGGCAAATTCCCAAAACAGACATTTCCCCCGCCAAACCTTCCCGAAAAACCCGCTTTTCATAAAGATCCCTTTCCCAGTCAACATTTTTCATCTGCTGGACTAAAATACAGCCGAACAA
>JAHZFN010000169.1 GCA_019421315.1 Peptococcaceae bacterium
ATGTCTTTTGTGGTAACAACGGCAGTTTTGGGCAAGCCGCTTTGTAAATCTCTGCCTCTGACTTCGTATTCAATATCCTGCTCGTCCTCTTCCAGATAAGCGGCGCCGATTTTGATTTTAATATCCTCCGCTGTTCTTTCGCCGATGGCAAGATTATGCTCTTTGCGAACATAATTCATAATGGCTTCGTCCATTTTGTCGCCTGCAACCCGAACGGAATTTACGGAAACCAATCCGCCCAGAGAAATCAAGCCAACCTCGGTTGTACCGCCGCCGATATCCACAATCATACTGCCGACGGGATCCATAACGGGCAGACCTGCGCCGATGGCGGCTGCCATCGGTTCCTCGATTAAATGAGCTTCTCTGGCGCCTGCCGCAATGGCGGCTTCCCTGATGGCGCGCTCTTCAACGGTTGTAACCCCTGACGGAACGCAAATTACCACACGGGTTCTGGAAAAAAGCGATTTGCTTTTCATAGCTTTGTCGATAAAATATTTCAGCATAGCCTGGGTGACGTCGAAATCGGCGATAACGCCGTCTTTGATCGGGCGTATGGCGACAATATTGCCGGGAGTTCTGCCCAGCATCATTTTGGCTTCGTTGCCCACAGCCAAAACACGTCCCGTATCCTTTTCCACCGCAACCACAGAAGGTTCCGTTACAATCAAACCCTTATCTTTAATGTATATTAAAGTATTGGCTGTTCCCAAATCTATACCAATATCTACTGTAAACACAAAAATATCCTCCTCTTTAACAGGTTTAACAGTCACTTTTAAGCAATAACAACGGCCGAACCTGTCCGATATGCGACCAAACAATCAATAATCGGCCAAAAACAGTCTACTCTTAATTATAGTACAAAACATGGTCTGTATACAAGGCGCAACTTCCAAAAAATCAAAAATTTCACCAAATTTACCAATTAATATAATCGCCGATTTTCATAATGTTTTTCAAAGCGGCAACAGGCAGACCGACAATGTTGTTGTAATCTCCTGCAATGGCTTTGACCAAAACAGCGCCTTTGCCCTGAATACCGTAGGCTCCCGCCTTATCCATCGGTTCGCCTGTGGCAATGTAGCCTTTGATGGCGTTATCCGTCAGGCTGAAAAAATACACTTTGCTTTCCACAACTGCGGATTTCAGTTCACCGTTTTCGACGGCGGCAATTCCCGTAAAAACGGAATGTGATTTGCCGCTGAGCATTTTCAGCATAGCGAATGCTTCATCTTCGTTCTTTGGCTTGCCGAGGATTTTATCCTCAAAAGCCACAATGGTATCCGCTGCCAAAACAGTTTCAGCAGGGCGCAGCTTGGCTGCCGCTTCGGCTTTTTGCACAGCGTTAATTTTCACAACGTCGGCGGGCTTCCCTGTTTTGATTTCCGCCGTGTCAACGGGAAAAACTTCAGGTTCAACGCCGATTTGCCGTAAAAGCTGAAGTCTTCTGGGAGACCCCGATGCCAAAATAAGTTTTTTCATAGAATATTTCTCCGATATATTTAAAGATTTTCTTATTTTTTATTTTAAAAATACAAAATAAAAGCTTTATAAAAAATATTTCTAAATATTTTCAGGTTTTCCGCATTATCCGCCGCTTTG
>JAHZFN010000170.1 GCA_019421315.1 Peptococcaceae bacterium
GCTTGTCATAAGCTGCTCTGGCTTCTTTGATGGCGTTGCCGCTGTCTTTGGTTACTGTGCCGATTTTGTCAATCAGCTTGATAACGTCGTCAGCAGAGGCAGAAACGGTTGTGCCGCCGACACCGCCTGCATTGCCGGAAGGATTAACATCTGCGGCTTCCAGCCATTTGTTCCAGGTTGTGGCATCGCCCAAAGACGGATGACCCGGATCGGCTGTCCAGTCTTCAACCTCATAGGAATAGTCATTGACATAATGCCATACAACCTTGTCCTTGTTGCTCAATTCCTGTTCTTTCAAACCGAAATCTGCATGGTTGCCGTTAATTGTATACATCCAGCCGGTACGGGGACCGTTGGTAAATTCGCTCAGTTTGTAGCCGCCCAAAGCTTCGGGAGCGTAAATGGCGGAAACATAGTTGTCTTCAGCGCCGACAGATTCCAATTTGGCATCTGCCAAGGCTTTAACAAAGAGATCGTAAACGGTGCTGCCTTTGGGCAATGTGTAGGTTTTGGTTTTAATCCATGTTTGATATTCAGCGCCGTAATAGCCGTCGGGAACGCCCTTGCTCAAATCAACGCTCTTGGAGGACAATGTGGAACCGATCAAACGGAAAGAAACCTTGATGGTGTCGGAAGAACCGCCGCCCTGAGAGGCTTTTTTCAGTTCTGCCAGTTTGTTTTCTGCATCAACCAGAGTTTGGTAATTCTTCACCATATCTCTTTGTTCTTGGTTCAGAAGAACGTATGCCTTGCGAGCCGCTTTGATGGCTTTTTCGCTGTTCAAAGTAACTTCGCCGATGGCGTCGATTTGTTTTTCAACCAGTTGAGCTTCGGCAGAAAGCAATACATCATAATTATCGACAAATTCTTTCTGGGAATCCGTCAAAGCTTCATAAGACTTGCGGGCGTCTTTGATTTTGTCTTGGCTGTCAACCGTAACTTCGCCAATATTATTGATTTCTTCAACAACTTTGGCAGCTTTTTCCTGATCTGCAACTGCTTGTTTGTAACCGTCCGCATCATATGCTTTCAACTGTAAATCGCTGATATATGCGGTATCGTCGCCGCTGTTGCCGCCGTCATCCTTGCTGTAGGAGAAAGTCAGAGTGTATGTGCCTGCGGGCAAGAGTTTTTGATAACTGCCTGTTTCTGTGCCGCTGATACCGTCTGCGATTTTTTCGGTATCTGTGCCGTTGTTTAAGGTTACGGTATATTTGTCATAGTTCTTTTCGGAAGAAACGCCGTAAGCAAATTTCAGATAACCGCCGCCCGGCACTGTAAACTGCAGGGAGGTTTCCGAGGTGGATTTATTCTGGCTTTGGTTGGAGCTTTCCAATCTTGCGTTTTCTTCATTTTGCTTCCATGGGAAATTGCCGTTATCCGCCATTGCGATATTTTCGGCATTGGCTTCGGGCAGTGTCATGCCTGCCATACGGGCATCGTTCCAAACCGTGATTTTTTCATGGCAAACCGTACATTCGTAAATTTTGTATGCAGGGAATGTCTGTTCGGGTTCAGAAGCCAATTTGTGGTCGGTCGGAGCAACATAATTCAGACGGAAGGTTTCGCCGCAGTTGGCACAAGTATATTCTGTGTAACCTTTGGCTGTACAGGTAGGAGCAACGACCGTGCCATCGCCGCTTGCGGAATGTTCGGTAACGTCTGTCTGCCATTTCAAAGCAGGATAATCTTTGCAAACCAATTTGAAACCATCGCCCATGGGAGCAGATTTCATGTCGATTTCGGCAAGAGCTTCAGCGTTAGCGTCCTTGCCCAGTGTATCGAGATAATAGCAATTTTCAACGGTTGCGGAACCTGCATCAACGCTGCCGAAAGCCGCTTTATCGGCTTTGCCGACATTGTAGCAGTTGCTTACGGTTGTTGCTGACAGAACTGCACCTGTGGACCAGTGGGTTTCGCCTTTGGCTTCGCCGCCGATACCGCCTGCAAGGCTTGCACCTTTAACTTCGCCTTTGTTGTAACAATTATTTACTGTAATGCCATAGCCGCTTGCACCAAAAATGCCGCCTGCTTTGCTGCCTGTTGCGGTTACATTGCCTGTGTTGTAGCAATCGGTAATTGTTACGGAACTACCGACAAAACCACCGATAATACCGCCGACACTGCCGGCACCTGCAGCATTACCATGGTTGGCGCAGTTTTTGATAACCGCTTTGCTGTTGGCATAGCCGACGATACCGCCGACATTGTTTGTTGTGCCGTTAATTTCAACATAGCTTACGCAGTTTTCGATAACAACATTACTGCCGTTGGCATAGCCTGTAACGGCGCCGCCGCCTGTGGATTTACCTTTGATTGTCAGGTTGGAAACTTTGGAATCTGTACCCAAGGCGCCGAAAAGACCTCTTTCGGCGTTAAGGTTTGTGATTGTATGACCGTCGCCGTCCAAAACTGTTGTTTTGGCAGCAGAGTTTATTTTGTTGTTCCAAGGATAACCGCCCAGGTTGATGTCGGCAGTCAGTTTACCGCTGATATTGTTCTTGTTTGCCGCATTTTCAGCGGAGAACCAAGCCAGTTCTGCACCTGTGCCGATCAGATAAACGCCGTTTTCATCTTTGGCGGGTTCGGTAACCGTTGTGCCGTCCCAAGCTGTTTCATCGGTTGCGGGCAAAACGATTTCAAATTTGTTGTCGCCGTCTGCGGTTACGGTAAGGTTACCTTTAGTATATTCAACGCTTTGTCCTGTGATAACATAGCTGTATTCTTCGGCAACAGCTTTAAAGGTGCCGTCTTCTTTAACGACAATACCGTTGCCGTCTTTGTCCTGCATGGTAATTTCCAAATCCTTGCGGTCGATGGTTTTGCCGTTGCTGTCTTTGAAGGTCATTGTGCCTGTGATGAAATCGGTTTCTGCCAGAGGAATAACAACCTGCGGCAGGGAACACAAATTGTCGCCGATTTTGGCGCCGTTATATGTGCCTTTGCCAACACCATAGGAGCAGCCGCGGTGAGCACCTGTTGGGCTGCCGAACTGCTGAGGAATGGAAAGGATACCGTCCAGTGTATATGTATCTTCCGCCCAGTATTTGGGAACAGTAACCGTTACCTGCTGGCGTTCGGGGTTACCGCTGAAATCATAGAGGCCGCCGAAACCGCCTGCATTTGCACCTTTGAATTGAGTGCCTTCTTCACCAACCAGCAAAATTGCAGGTGTGGAGTTGTAAATACCGGAAAGCTTTTCTTTGGAATTAATCAAGCCTGTGAATTGAATTGTAACTTTGTCGCCGGCTTTGATTTCGGCACCGTCTGCCAACTCTTTGCCGTCTGCATCAAGGAATTTGTAGCTTGCTTGGCGGGCTGTAACAACCTGATAATTGGCAACTCCGCCTTTTTCCACTTTGATAATATGACGGCCTGCTTTTAAACCGCTTACCGTAACTTCGCCTGTTTCGGAGTTTACGGTAACGCCGTCTGCGTTAAAGCCGTTATAATTCAGTGAGCCGTTGTTCACTTCGCATCTGGCAACTGTAACTGCACAGCCTGCTTCGGGAGTAAAGCTGTAAGAAGCGCCTTCATTACCTGTGTAGAACAGAATGTCATGTTCCGCATCCAAAGGAGTGGCGTCTGCAACCTTGCGGTCCATTGTCATGTTGGTAGCAATGCCTGTGCCGTCTTTGCCGACTGTTACCACAAACACACCTGTGAATTCGGGCCAAATGGCAGAAAATTCCTTGCTGTCGCTGCCGGACTGACCTTGTTTATGGGTCATGGCATCGTATGTAACCAAAACGATTGCCGTGCCGTTATTTTTGGCTGTCATCTTGGCAACGCTGCTGTTGTTTTCGTCGGGAGTAATTTCCACAACATCGCTTCTATCACCGTATGCGTCAATAACCTGATAATGAACATCGGGCAAAGCGATTTGCTTATTCATATAGCTTTCAATTGCCTGCCAATCACGGAAAACTTCCAAAGTTTTGCTTTCGCCTTGGTTCAGGTTGATGTAGCCCTGATTGTTGATATTCAGATAAACGTTACCCAGGTCAAAAACGTTCTTTTCATAGTTTGTATAAGCTGTATTTTTGGTGAAGCTTGCATCACCGATATGCAAATCATCACTGCTTACGGTAATTTCTTTGTTTTCATTCCATTTGCCGAAATCCCAGTAAGTAACGCCGTTGGGGTTCTGCACACGGATAAAGTGATGATTATAGTTCATGTAGCTGTCGCTTGCCACTTCGGGAACACGGAAAACGGCAGTTACACCTGTTTGATCATCTTTTGTCACATTTGCTTCGGCAAAATCATATATATAGTAGTTTTTGAAGTTACCTGCACTGATAACGGAACCGGCGGGAGCATTTACCGTAAGTGTATAAGCTGCGGAAACTTTGCCGGAAAGGCTGATGTTGGAAGTGGTTTGGTTGCCTCTTTTGGTAACATTAAGAGGCAGGAATGTATCTGCTTTATCACCGATGGGGGTCAGAGTTGCGGTAACGGTATCGCCGTCCAGGAAAAGACAGCCGCCTTTTTCCCCTGATTTTCCTGCTGTTACTTTGCGTTCTGTGCCGTCAGTACCGGTTACTTTGACGGAAACGGCATAATCTTGACCCAATTTCCAGCCGGAGTTGGTTGCGTAAATTTCGTAAGCGCTGCGAATGGTAAAAGCATTGTTTTCTTTGCTGCCGTCAACGGTAACAACAATGGTACCTCTGCAATCGCCTTTGCTATCGTAGCCTTCTACAAGATAATCGCCTGCCGCCAGCTTAACGGTTTCATATTTTTTCTGATAGCCGTCGGCAACCAGCTGTTTGCCTTCCAAAAGGTCGGTATCGCCTTTTGTATCGTCTGTGTAGGTGTAAACCTTCAAGGCGTTTACTTGAGCATCATGCAAGCCTTTGAAGTCAACGTCAACTGTGCCTTCCGCTGTTTCAAAATCTTCCGCTTCATAAGAAACTACGGTTTCTGCGGTTTTCACATCGCTTCCGCCTGTTTCATCTGCAAATGCGGAAAGGGGCATACTGCTGAAAATCATGGCAAACATCAAGAAGAATGTTAAAAACTTTTTAGCCAAAAATCTCTTTTTCATTTTTTCCTCCTAAAAATTTTATTGTATCTATTGTGTTGTTATCGCCGAACCAAACGCTGTCTTATGCTTGTCCGACGGGAAAGCGGTATTCACTGAACTTTTTGCAACAAAAAAAGGCACAAACTTAAAAGTTTGTGCCTTTACAGCATGATGTGCATTTTGTGTAATCGCAAACTTTCGAGTTCAGGTCGAAAATCGCAAACTGTTTCTTCGTATCTGACTTATCGTTAAAAAAACGCATCACAGTAACCGACTTGTGTGGATTTGCACCACATTCCGAATGTTGATTTAACAACTGAAACAGTCCAACGCCCAACTATCAAATTTTTGCAGCTGAAAATCTCCTCCGCCGCTGATTTAATTATATCCGCTTTGGCGGCGGCGGTCAATAGAAACAGCGGAATTTAACAGCCGAAATCAGCCGTATTTTCCCAAAAATATTTTAGAAACACCTTTGCCGCCAAAGGCAGAGAACGCTTGTCCTTCATCACAACAGCCAGCGTTCCGGTAATGGGCGGCACAATCGGGCGGCAAACAATTCGATAATCTGCCTTTTGCAAAACCAAATTTGCCATAATCGAATAAAAAACACCCCTGCTCATTCATGATGAGGAACAGGGGTGTTTTTTATTCGGCAGTTTACTTTAAAACCA
>JAHZFN010000016.1 GCA_019421315.1 Peptococcaceae bacterium
TTACGGCGGCATTACAATGACCAAGCCCGATGAAATCGACGGAGTTTACCAAATTGCTTCCGTTGAAAATCTGGCATGGTACGCCAACGCCCTGGCGGCGGACAGCACATTGAACGCCAAGCTGACAGCAGACCTGACATTTGCAGAAGGTCAAACCTGGCAACCGATCAACAAGCTGGACGGTACACTGGACGGCGATGGCCACAAAATCAACAACCTGCAAATTACAGGCAGTATGAGTTTGGCATTGGTGAAAAGCAACTACGGCACCATCAAAAAGCTGACTGTTGCCAGCGGTTCCGTCACAGCTACCGGCAACGGTGCAGCAGCCTTTGTTTATCAAAACTACGGCTTGATTTTCGGTTGCCTGAACGCAGCTGATGTTACCGCAAACGGCAATGTCGGCGGCATTGTTGCTTCCCCGCAGCAAAACAGCGCCATCATCAACTGCGCCAACACCGGTAATGTTACCGCTGCCAAATCTCCTTACACCGGCGGTATCGCAGGTTCCAACCAAGGCGTTGCCAACTCGCCTATTATCAACTGCTACAACACAGGTACGGTTTCCGGCGGAGAAAGCGGCGGTTTTATCGGCGGCATTACAGCCTATGTAGGCAATTCCAATATTGAAAACTGCTACAATGCAGGTACTGTTATTTACAGAAACGGCGGCGTTTTGATTGGTCGTGCCGAAAACACCTCTCAAATCGTTAATTATGTTAAAAATTCTTACGGCTTGGTAAGCAACGCTGTCAACACAGGCAAAAGCGCTTGCTATCAGACCAAAAACCTTGATGCGGCAACCCTCAAAGATGAAGACGGTATGAAAGCCCTAGCAGAAACTTTGGGCGAAGCTTATGCGGAAGACACAGACAATATCAACAACGGCTATCCCGTTTTGGCATGGCAAAAAACAGGCGACTACCCTGCCATGGAAGGCGATTCCGTTGAAATGACAGCTTTCAAAGCAGAAAACGGTACAGCAACCATCACACTGAACAAAGCATTGAGCTATACCAATATCACCGCAGCCGACTTGGCTTTGAGTTACACCGTAAACGGTGAAAACGAAACTGCCGTTAAAGCAAGCAGAGTTACTCAAGCTGTTGAAGACGGCAAAACTGTTGTAACAGCCACATTTACAGCTTTGGAAGCTTCGACAGCCGACCAAAACATCGAATTTAAAGTTACATTCAAAGGCAAACAGCTTTCCGATAGCTTTGCCATCGCTCAAAGCCCCGATTGGAAACCTTATGCCGAAGAATGTACCAAAGGCGACGGCTCCGAAGCCAACCCTTATGAAATCAGCACGGCGGCACAGCTGGCATGGTATGCCAATCTGTTAAGCCAGAAAAGCAATCAAACAAAATGCGCTGTTCTTACCAACGACATCGACCTTTCCGCTCATACCTGGAATCCCATTGCCAACCTGAAAGGCACATTTAACGGACAAGGTCACAAAGTAACCAACATTAAAATTTCCGAAAGCGCAACCGACTACATCGGTCTTTTCGGTCAAGTATCAAACGGCGGTACTGTTAAAAACCTGATCGTTGCCGACAGCAGCTGGGACTTCTCTGCGAGAACAAAATATTTGCATGGTATCGGCGGCGTTGCGGGCAACGTTTACAAAGGTTATCTTTTGAACTGCGGCAGCACAGTCAGCATTAACGCAGCCAACACCCAAAACAACCAAGGCGTCGGCTGCCTGGCAGGCACAGTATCCAATTCCGGCATTGCCAACTGCTACGCCAAAGGCGATATCATTGCCAACAAATGGCAAATCGGCGGCTTGATCGGCTATGTTTCCAACAATAAAATCCTCAACTGCTATGCCACAGGCAATGTAACCAACATTGGTACCGGCTTCATCGCAACCTCAACACCGCAGACAGGCGGTTTGTACGGTTCCAATTACGGCAGTGAAATCACAAACTGTTACAGCTCCGGCAATGTGCAGCTGCAAACGCCGTCTGACAAAGCAACAGTCGGCGGTATCTGCGGTTTTATCGACCGTTTCGATCCCGCATACAAAAATGTTATTTATCTCAAGAGCGATGCTGTAAACACAAACCTCTTCAGTATCGCCCACAAAAAGACAACTGACAGTAAAAATATCACCTACACCGAAGACTTCACAGGCAGTGCCGCCTACAACGAAACTCAGCTGAAAGCTGCGGCAAGCGTTCTCGGCGACGCCTTTGCGGCAAACGGCGACAATTATCCCAAACTGGCTTGGGAAGGCAGCACCTACCCCGAAAATTATCCCGTTGACGAAAAAGAAGGCTTGGCAATCTCCTCTGTCAGCGCAACCAACGGCACAGTTAAGGTTATCATGAACAAAAAACTTGCCTACCGCACATTGGATAAGGCGAACTTCAAGCTGAAAACTCAGCTGGACGGCGAACCCGCTTTGATGGATCAAAGTATCAGCAGTATATCTCAAG
>JAHZFN010000017.1:0-6943 GCA_019421315.1 Peptococcaceae bacterium
ACAACCTCCGTACAAAGCGGTAAAGTTGAAGTTTCTTACATGGACGGCGCAGGCGTTTTGGGCAACATGAACATTGCCGCCAGCGACCAATGGAGCGCTTATGCCGCCCAAGAATTTGCAGGCGGCACAGGCACAGCCGAAGATCCTTATCAAATTGCCACAGAAACCCAGCTGGCTTATTTGGCTCAGAGCGTTCTGAAAGGCGAAACCTATGAAAGCAAATACATTGTTCTGACAGAAGATTTGGATTTGGGCGGCAAAATCTGGACTCCCATCGGTACTTGGAAACTAACCAACACCAACCTGCAAAAACCCTTTGCCGGCACATTCGACGGTCAGGGACACAAGATTTTCAATCTGTACATTCCCGCCAAAAACGGCAGCACACCTTATTTTGACAACGGTGTCGGCTTGTTCGGCGGCAACACAGGCGTAATCAAAAACATCAGCATCACCGGTTATGCTTTCGGCAGATATATGGGCAGCATTACTTCCTATAACTACGGAACAATCGAAAACTGCCACAGCTCCGTTAATATGGAATGTTACGTTTTTGCTTCCGGTTACGGCGCAGACAGAAACAACGAAGTGGGCGGCATCTGCGGTCCAAACTACGGCACTGTTAAAGACTGCACAAACCGCGGCAATATCATCCAGACCAACAGCACAGGAGACGCTTATTTCGGCGGTATCGCTTCTTCCTGCAAAGACAGCACCACAGAATCCGCAATCATCAACTGCTACAACTACGGCAACATTTCCTCCTGCGGCTACACAGGCGGTATCACAGCTGCCGCCGCCACAAAAAAAAGCTTCACTATGGAAAACTGCTTTAACAGCGGCGCCGTTGTCAACCTCGGCGCCTCAACAGGAGCTCTTATTGGTACTGCCTCCTATCAAGCTGTCATCAAAAACTGCTATAACGTAGGTTCCCTTGAAGTTCATCCCAAAGCAAGCATGTCTACTTCCCAATGCGGCGGCTTAATCGGCTCTATTCAAAACGATACGGTTACTGTGGAAAACTGCTACAACGCAGGAACCATGCGCAACAAAAACTACAAATGCGGCGGTTTGTTCGGCAGTATCAATGGCACGGCAACAAACTGCTATTTCCTTGACACAGCTTTCGTTCATGCAACTCCCGACGGCAATGCGGCAGGCTCCGCCGTTACGGAAAAAGAAATGAAATCCGCAGCGTTTGCGGCAAAACTGGGCGACGCTTTTGCTCAGGACACCAACAACATCAACAACGGCTACCCCGTTTTGAAAAACCAACGTTCTGACGAATTCACAGCCGCTCCCGCAGGCTTAAAAGGTCAGACAGGCAAAATCACGGGCTTAAACAAAGACAAGCTGTATGAATACCGTTCCTGCGACGACAGAACAGCAGAATACATTGCAGTTCCCGCAGGCTCCACCGAAATCAAAGATTTGACAAGCGGCAACTACGAAGTACGCTTTGCCCAGACCAAAGACGGTATCCAATCCCTCAGCGTTACAATCAACGTTCCCGGCAATATGTGCGGCTATGTGCAGATTGTCGGCGGCGACAGCAGCACAAGCACAGATCTCATTTACTCGGAAGGCATTATAACAGCCGACCCCTACAACACACCGTACAATGCACAGCTTTCCTATCAATGGAAAATCGGCGAAAAAGCAGACGGATCCGACGCAGTCAACATCGAAGGCGCAACCAACCGTTATCTCCAACTTTCCACAGATATGGCAGGCAAATATATTACAGTTGAAGTTGCCGCCCAAGGCTACAAAGGAACAATTACCGCAACCCAACAGCTTAAACAGAGCTACGGTTGGGACAAACCTATTGGTTTGAGCGGTACTGCTCCCACCACAGAAAACGGCACAGACGGTAGAATTCTCGGTCTGCAAGCCGACAAACTTTACGAATATGCTGTAAAAGGTTCCCAAGAATATACCGCAGTTCCCGCAGGCTCCACCGAAATCACAGGTCTTGCCACAGGCAAATACAGTGTTCGCTATGTCGAAACACCATATGTAAACGCAAGCCGTTCCGCAGACGTTGAGGTTCCCGAATACACAGCCGACTTCATTACAGGCAGTGTTAAAATCATCGGCGAAGGCAGTGTCGGCAGCACATTGAAAGCAGAAGTTACAGGCGCTCCCGCAGGCTGCACCCTGAAATATCAATGGCAGTACAGCCAATACAGCGCCACCAAGGATATTGCAGATGCCACAAACGCCGAATATCAACCCACCGCCGAACTTTTGGACAGCAGTGTTAAAGCAGTTTGGGTAATGGTAACTGCAGAAGGCTACTCCGGCAAGCTGGTGGCATTAGCTCCCGCTATCATAAAAAAAGCAGGTCCTGCCGCTCCCGCAGTAACAGCTGTCAACGAAACAGCCAAAAACGCCAACGACGGCAAAATCACAGGCTTGGATCCCGCAGTAAACTACGAATTCAAACTGGCAAACGCATACAGTTACAACAAAGTTCCCGCCGAAACAGCTGAACTCAGCGGCTTGGTTCCCGGAACCTACATGGTTCGCATTGCGGAAACCGAAGATACCAAAGCCTCCGAAGCAGCAACAACAGTAATTAAAGCCTTCGGCAACGCAGCAGCAGGCGGCGGTGGCGGCGGCGGCAGCACCGTTGAAAACAACAAACCTCAGCTGACCGTCGGCGAAGGCGGCACAGCAACCGCAGACGAAAAAGGCAACGTAACAATCAAAGCCAACGACGGCTACATTGTTAAAGATGTAACTGTAAACTGTGTTTCCAAAGGTGCAGTAACCTCTTTGAGCGGTTTGACCTCCAAAGACAAAGTTGTTGTTTCCTTTGAAAAACAACAAACAACCGTCGGCGGCTTCACAGACATTGCCGACCACTGGGGCAAAGACGCCATCTTGTTCACAGTTGACAAAGGCTTGTTCAAAGGCGTAACCGACACCACATTTGAACCCAACGGTCAAATGACCAGAGGTATGCTGGCTACAGTTCTTTACAGAATGGAAAATCAACCGGAAATTACAACTCCCGCAGGCTTTGCAGATGTTGAAGCAGGCGCTTGGTATGCCAACGGTATCAACTGGGCAGCCAACGCCAAGGTTGTAAACGGCGTCGGCGAAAACAAATTCGCACCCAACAACAACATTTCCCGCGAACAGCTGGCAGCAATGCTCTATCGTTATGCACAGTTCAAAGAATACGATGTAACAAAACAAGGCGATATTTCTCAATTCACCGACAATGCCAAAGTCGGCGATTGGGCAAAAGAAGCGATCGCCTGGGCAGTTGGCAACGAAATCATCAAAGGCGACAACGGCAGCATTAACCCGCAGGGTGAAGCCACCAGAGCCGAAGTTGCAACCATGCTGCAGCGTTTCATCAACACATATCAAAAATAAATAATTAACAATTGAAAAACACTGTTAAAAAATGTTTTTCGGCGGAAACCGCAGTAATAATACTGCGGTTTCCGCAATATTTGCTAACACAGACTGCCGTTTATATTTAACAAAAAACGGCAAAATCGGCTTAAATAAACTAAGGAGGAATTTCATGACATCAAGGTTATGCCATAAGAAAACGCTGAAAACAGGCGTTCTGCTTTTAATATTGACATTGATGATGACCTGTTTCGGGCTGACGGCCTTGGCAGACAGCGAAACATACGACGTTACTGTAAAAAGCGGCAATTTCAAAACCGTTTATTACAATGAAAGCAACCAAGAATTAACAGTGGAAAACCTGCCGAAAGACGGCAACTACAAATGCCAGCAGTTGTCGCTGCCCGCAGGCAAATACACCTACAAATGCTATGACGACAACAGCCAAAGCATCGGTACAGGTCAATTTATCGTAGACAAAGACCATCAATCCTTTGTACTGCGGAATTTGGTTTTCCCCGACCCCAACAACAAAGACAATATTGATTTCTATATCACACTGACAGGCAAAGAAGACACCGTTTACGAAAGCGGCAAAAGCAAACAGTCCTTTGTTGTTCCCGCCTGCGGCGGCAGCGAAAGTTATCAATACGCTTTTGTACCTGCCGACGACTCGTACTGGGGCAGCAACGGCGACGTTTGGGTTAACCCCTCTGCCAGTGTAGACAATTTCGGCAGCATGAACCTTTCCGACAACGGCTCTTTCGTCATCGCCAAAAAGGTTTCTGTCAATGTAAAAGTTCCCCACGGCTCCGACATTATATTCTGCCACAGAGTAAAATTTTACCGCCCGCTGGAATACATTGAAGGCAATTTATTAAGCCAAGACGACGATTATGACACATACAATTTCATTTTGCCCAATGTTCAGGTGCATTATGAAATTCACCAAACCGGCAAAGTAAAACAAGCCCGAACCGTTCAGCCGAGCAAATATACCGACACAGAGCTGGTTATCGACGATTTAAAGGATAATCCCAAACAACAGCTCAAAGACGAATCGCAATCTTTTTATAATGCTAACGTACTGACCAACGTCAACGACAGCAAATATTTGGAATTGAAAACAGGCGAAACCTTTGAATTTTTCCTGCACAGAGACTGGCAGGCCATCAACTCCATCACAGGCAACTACTATGTTGACCCCGATTATCATTACGACCTTGTATACGGTGATTCCGTTACAGTTGACGAAGATGGCTTGGTGAAAGCGGTTAAACCCGGTATCAGCGTTATCAAAATCACCTATGACGCTTTGGATTGGTCGGACAGCAGCAGCGGCAACATGATTTACAGCGCCATCTGGGACGAAAACATTCCGCCGATTATTGTCAATGTTGACCCCGACAACTCAACTGAAATCACTGCCAATATCAATCAGTCGGAATTTGACACAATTTACTACAACCGCACTCAAAACGGCAAGGAAATAACCGACCACGCCGAATACACTTTCAAACCCGAAGCCGACAAAAACATCAGCGTGCGTGTGCAGAACTTCCTGCAAGATGATTTCGGCAGCGACAGCGACTGGACAACCTGCGAAGCAAACGACGACGGCAGCTTCACAGTCGATTTGTACGACGGCTATAACATCATTGAAATGAAAGCCGGCAGTTCCGTCAGATACTATGCAGTCCGCGCTTACGGTTTGGACATCACTGTTTACGACAAAACACTGAACATGAACACCGACAGCCAAATCCGCGCCGGTGACACTGTGGAAATCAGCTTTGAGGGCTTAATGATGCCTCTGCCGAAGCTGGGCGCCATCTATAACCCAGGCTTCCCCGACAACATTTGGGTGCAATACGATTTGGACGGTATGCAGATGGACAGCACCCACACCCAATATGGTATCCGCAAAGCTAACACCATCACCTACACGGCGACCGAACCGGGCACATTTACCATGAAAGACGGTAAAATTCACGGTTCTATAATCGGCGAAGGCGTAGCGGCACACCGCAAACTCACCAAAGGCGGCATGGCAACCTCTTACAACGGCGGTGATTCAAGCATTTCCTTTAACGGTTACTTGTGCAAACTGCCCGATATAACATTCTCCGTTGCCGGCAAAGCAGATGCAGACGAACAGGCAAAATACGACTATACATCTTTGAAATATCTGAAAGACGTATCGCCTATTCTTAAACTTGACAGCAATTTAATCAATTACAGCAAATTGACAGACGGCGTTGAAATGCCGTCAAACATTACGGTAGACGACGAATCCACCAATGCAAATTTCCGCAGTCTTATCTATAACATCATGCCGGAAAACGCCAATAACGTAAACTTATATATGCGCTATTGGACCGAAAACTACCCCACTGCCAATGTGGATTCCTTAAAAATCGGTCAGGAGGGCAAAACCAGACGTTTCAGCAAAAGCGACGACATAACCTATGCGGAAATTGTGGTAAGCCCCAAAGATCCCGAAAAAGGCTATGCCAAAACCTACTGCATCCGTGTTTGCTCTTCCAACAGCCCCTATTTCGGCACAAAACCGTTTTTGGAAAAGCTGGAAATGATCATTCCGAACCTTGCCGACTGCACTCCGATCAGCGGTAAACTGTTCGCCGATCCCGTTCAGTACAAAGACGGCGAAGATACCAAAACCCTGGATTTCGGCGTGGGCTTTATCGGAACAGAGCAAAACTATTCTTCAACCGTGCCGAACAGCGTTGATGAAATTCAATTCTCCGTCCAAGCCATGACAGAAGGCGATCAGGCGACAACAGTAGAAGTAAACGGCGCTCCCGTCGGCGAAGACAAACTTTCTCAGGCAATCAAGCTGAAAGAAGGCGTCAACACCGTTCAAATCAAATGTACCAAAGGCAGTGAAACCCTGACCTACACCATCAACGTAACCAGAGAAATCGGTCAGCAAAACGTTAATTTTGTCAACGCCGACGACTCCGCTGTAAATTATGTTAAAAAAGCAGACGGCACAGGCAAAACAGCTGTTAAAAACGGCTCCTGCGCCCTCTATCCCGGCGAATATGTTTACTACGCCGAAAAAGACGGCTATTACAGCCAGAAAATACCTTTTACTGTAAGCGCCGAGCAGGAAAACACTGTTAATATACCCGATATGCAGCCTCTGCCCCAACAAAGCGGCAAGGTTAACGTAATATCAACGGCAGTTGACCATCTTTTGTGCAATGTCAGCGATATTCCGATCAGCGAAAATCCCGGCAACCTGGAAATTCAACGTTACGTTGACTACAACTACGGCGGCTACACAGCTCTGCACGCCATAATCGACGCTTATTACAGCAATGCAACTCAGGTTGAATTCACCTGCACCCACGGTGTTTTGACACCCCAAGACAACAAAATACCGTCCGATTGCGGCGAAAATGCCGGCTGGGTATGCGAAGTCAACGGCAAAACCGTAAATCCCGCCGAAACCTTAGTATACGACGGAGATCAGATCGATTATTACTACAATCCCGATTATCCCAATATGCAACACGCCAAATGGCAGAGCGCCTTAACAGAAGTT
>JAHZFN010000017.1:6979-8603 GCA_019421315.1 Peptococcaceae bacterium
AACACCTGTTAAAAACGACGGTTCCGCCGCCACAGGCTGCGCCAACGCCAAAGTATATGTCAACGGCAAAGACAGCGGCAAAACCACCGACAGCAACGGTAAAGTCGACCTGACTTTCACCACCGCAGGTCAAAACACAATCACAGCGGTAAAAACCGATTCTCAAGGCAGAAATCTGCTGACATACACCTACTGCACAGTTAAAGTCACCGGCAACAGCCAAGGCGGCGGTGGCGGTGGCGGTGGTGGTGGCGGCGGTTCCGCAACCATCACAGTAAGCTTCCGCCTGATCGGCGACACACAGCACAAGGATTTTGCCGACCACGGCAAATATGTAACCTGGATTGCCACCAAAAAAGTTAAAGTGGCTGCTCCCGCAACTGTTTATGACGTATTCACAACAGTTTTGGATAAAGCAGGCATGGAATATGTCGGCGCCGAAGATAACTATGTTTCCAAAATCCAGGCTCCGAGCAGTCTGGGCGGCTACTGGCTGGCAGAATTCACCAACGGCAAAAACAGCGGCTGGATGTACACTGTAAACGGCGAACACCCCAACGTAGGTCTGAAGAAATACGAACTGAAAGACGGCGACGTTATTGTTTGGCACTATGTTGATGACTACCAGAAAGAAACGTCATATGAAGGCAGCGTTCCTCAATACCCCGACCGTTGGCTGGAAGCAGACGATGTCAACCCCTCCGCTACACCGGGCGGCGGCACAGACAATCCGAGCAACCCCGATAACCCAAGCACGCCCGATAATCCAAACAACCCCAATAAAGATTATGAAATCTTTAAAGACGTTAACAATAAGTTCTGGGCAGCTGAATTCATCAATCCTTTGGCAAAAGCCAAAATTATCAACGGCACCTCCGCCGATGAATTTTCACCCAATGATGATATTACCAGAGCCGAATTTGTAACCATTCTTGCCAGAATGAGCGGCGACACAATGCCTGCCGCAAACGACAAATTCAGCGATGTGGCAACAGATGCCTGGTATGCCCAAAGCACAGCCTGGGCGACTGAAAACAAAATCACCAAAGGCTTGACGGAAACCACATTTGCCCCCAACAACAAAATAACACGGCAGGAAATGGCGGTTATGCTGGTTCGTTATGCGGAATACAAAAAATACACTCTGCCCGAAACCAACCAAGCGGCAGATTTTGCAGATGAAAAAGCCATCGCCGACTGGGCAGTAAATTCCGTCAAAGCAATTCAAAAAGCAGGCATCATCAACGGCAAGGAAAACAATATGTTTGCGCCGACCGATAATGCAACCAGAGCGGAAGCCGCAAAAATGCTTTATCTGATTTGGCAAGGCATAAACGCCGGTCAAACAACAAAATAAAAATCTTTTGCTGTTCTCCGACAACAAAAATAAGCTGCTCCGAAAGGAACAGCTTATTTTTATTATTTAATTCTTATTGCTTAATTCATTTGATTTTACTGATTTTATTATTTGCTTATTCTGAATAAAAGTATGTATAATTTTTATTCTTCAACTGCCAGCATAACCTGGGTGGATTTAATCAAAGCAAAAGCTTCTTTGCCAACTTCAACACCCATATTTTTCAAAACGTCCATGGTGATTGTGGGGCTGATTCTTTGTCCGCAA
>JAHZFN010000018.1 GCA_019421315.1 Peptococcaceae bacterium
GGCCCCATGCTCCAGGTGGGGTGTTTCAAAGCATCATCTTTGGTAACCTTTTGCAATTCTTCTTTGCTCAGGTATTTAAAAGGTCCGCCCGAACAGGTTAAAATCAAGCTGTCAATGCCTCGGTGTCCCTCCATGCATTGCCAAAGCGCCGAATGTTCGCTGTCCACAGGCAAAAGGCGAACACCCTTTTCCTTAACCAAGTTCATCACCAATGACCCTGCCGCTACCAAAACCTCTTTGTTGGCGAAGGCAATGTCCTTGCCGCATTCAATACCCGTGATAACAGGCTTCAGTCCTGCCAAACCTGAAATTCCCGCAACGACAATCTCAACCTCGTCATAAGACGCTGCTTCGTTTACACCGCTTTCGCCGACTGCGATTCTGCCTTGGTAGCCGCCCTCGGACAGCAAAGCCTGCAAATCACTGTAATATTTTTCATTGTACAGAGCAACCATGTCGGGGTTGAACTCCAAAGCCTGCTCCGCCAGCAGCCGATAATCGGAACCTGCCGCCAAAGTGCTGACTTTAAACTGCTGAGGAAACCAGCGGACAACGTCCAAGGTTTGCCTGCCAATGGAGCCTGTGCTGCCCAAAACCGCAATGTTTTTCATGTCAAACTTTCTCCGTTAAATATTTTTGTAAGCTGTAAACCGTTTGTATTCCAAGTTAACTATTTCAAAGTGATTAAGCCGAATTTTGGGCGCCGCTGTCAGAACCGCCTGAATTACCCGAATTGCCCGAACCGGCTTTTTTTTGTTTTTTGCTTTGTTTATATGATTCAAAAATACCCAAAATTATAACAAGTATAATTGGACCGAAAATCAAGCCCCAAACGCCGAACAGCTTCAAACCGATATAAATTGCGGCAATAGTTGCCAAAGGGTGCAGACCGATACCGTCGGCAATAAGCTTGGGCTGAATTAAATGGCGTACCACAACAGCCACCAAATAAACAATCAGCAAACCGATAGCAGTCGAATAGTCCCCGTTGACAGCGCAAATGATTGCCCAGGGTATAAAAACAGTACCCGGACCCAAAATGGGCAAAACGTCGCAGAAGCCGACCAAAAGTCCCATTACCAAAACATAGTCCGTCCGCAGTATCATAAAGCCGATTACGGAAATCACCGCCGTTACGGTTATCAAAATCAGCTGCGCCCGCACATAACCAAAGAACACACTGACCATATCCATATAAGTTTTTTTTGCGGCGTCCTCCATTTTCTTGGGGCTTATTTTGGCAATGAAATTAACAACCATGTTTTCATCTTTGCAGAAGTAATATGTGGCAAAGCAGGCCACCAAAAGCATAAACAAAATCGCAGGCGTCGCCTTTAAAATATCTGCCATTTTATACAGAAAATCCGTCATCCAGCCTGTAAACGTGTTGGCGAAATTGCTAAAGCCGTTTTTGATTACAGACGGTTCCACATAATTCACCAAAGGCGAATTGGTGTAGAAATTTTCAATATACGATAAAACAGCGTTTACGTCAATGCCGTAGCTGGAATCGGAAAAGTCTGCTGCCAAAATATAAATTTCTTTTATCAGATGAACAACCAAAACGGCAATTATGCCGACCAAAGCAAACAGCGTAATCGTGAGAACGATTGCCACAACATAGCTGCGCCGAATTTTAATGCGCCTTTGCAGCCAGTTTACAATGGGATTGACCAAAACAGTGATAAAAACCGCCAGAAGAAAAGGTAAAATTAACGGAAAAATCACTGAGAAAAATTTGCCCAAAACAGGCATTACATAATCGGCAAAAAGATATATTGCCAAAAGAATCAAAACGACTATCGCCGAAATTTTCAAGCTGAAATTCAGCTTTGTGTTATCAGGTTTCATGCCCACACCTCTCATATTATTAATTTAATAATATTTCTATTTTTACCGAAAACACCGCAAAAATAAACAGCTCTCCGCTTATTTTTTTGCTTTATTAAATAATATTATATTA
>JAHZFN010000171.1:0-2507 GCA_019421315.1 Peptococcaceae bacterium
CCGCTGCGTTCCGCTGAAGATGTTAAAAAACTCTGGGGCTACCTTTTGGACGGCACCATCTCCTACATTGGTTCCGACCATGCTCCTTTCATTAAATCCGAAAAAGAAATCGGCAAAACTCAAGGTATCTGGAAAGCATATTCCGGTATGCCTGCAATCGAATGCTTCTTGCCTATGATGCTTACTCATGTTAACGAAGGTCATTTGACATTGGTTGAACTTTGCCATTTGATGAGCGAAAACGTTTGCAAACAATTTGAACTGTATCCTCAAAAAGGCTGCATCGGTTTGGGTGCAGACGCTGACTTTGCCATCGTAGATATGGACAAAGAATACGAAATGAAAATCGAAAATATGTTCAGCAAAGCCAGAGAATGCAACGAACTCTTTGACGGCATTAAATGCAAAGGCGGCGTAGATTACACAATCGTTCGCGGTCGTGTTGTATTTGAAGACGGCAAAGTTGACGATGAAGCAAAAGGCTATGGTGAATATGTAGCTCGTCATGCTAAATAATAAATAAAATATTAATAATAATATTTATATTGATCGGCTCTTGAAATTGTTTCAAGAGCCGATTTTTTTTGTTTGCGGAAATAGCGGTGCATTTTTGTATAAATTGACATTATTTTACACTTGTGATAAAATTATGAACAAGAAAAACAATGTAAAATTTTTTATAAACAACAGATTTTATTGTATATAAATTAATTCTATGCATATCTGTCAGTTTGTTTATGAAAAAACAAACGATACCAAAACACTCTACAGGATAAAAAAATATGAAAAAAATTGATGGAAAATGCCAAAAATTATGAGGTGAGTACAAAATGACGAACAGCATTAATGTTAACGACATTATTGCCAAAGCTTGGGCAAAAGAAGAAATCAGCTGTGAGGAATGTGTGGCAATGCTGGCTTTGCCGGATGCATCTGCCGAGGCTTTTGCCGTAAGAGCTGCTGCCACAGGCATTATCAGAGCAAGAAATAACAACGCAGGTTACATTTTCGGTCAAATCGGTTTGGTTTGCTCTCCCTGCGAGGGCAACTGCTCTTTCTGTTCCTTTGCAAAGGATTACACAAGCTTCGGCACAATGGCGCTTGATAAAAATACAATAATCGAAAAGACCAAGGAGTTCACTTATAACGGCGATTTGTACGGTCTTTATCTGATGGCTATGCATAAATATGATTTGAATCATTTTCTGGATTGTGTGAACATAGTCAAGAAAAACATCAACGGCAAAACCAAAATTTTCTCCAATGTCGGTGATACGTCATATGAGGATTTCCTGAAAATGAAAGAAGCGGGCATTTCGGGCGTTTACCATTGCTGGCGCCTGGGTGAGGGCACGGATACCAAGCTGTCCCCCGAACAGCGCAAGCAAACCATGTATAATGCCAAAAAGGCAGGTCTGGAGGTTCTTGACGCTTTGGAACCCATCGCCCCCGAACATACACCCGAAGAATTGGCTGATCATATCTTTTTCAGCAAGGAATTGGGCAGTTTGCAGTGCGGCGCCATGAAGCGTATTGCTGTGCCGGGAACGCCTTTTGAGGGAACGGCGGAAATCAGCAATTTCACGCTTTCCAAAATTGTGGCGGTGCAGGTGCTGACCTTTGCTTCTATGGACAGAATGCCCATTATGGCAATTCATGAACCTCACATTTTAGGCTATACGGCAGGCGCCAATATGGTTTGCGCAGAATCGGGCGTTAATCCCAGAGACACCGCCGCCGACACCAAGGAAAACAGAGGCTGGGATGTTGTGCGCTGCCGAGAATTGCTGAAAGAGGCGGGATTTGAAAAAATTATGCTGGGTGACGATACCGCAGTGGATATTTAATGTTATAAACGCTGAATACGCATATTGGAAAATTTTCGAAAATTTTCTGTGATTTGTTTTTTTGCTTTGTTTGTAATATTCTGTAATATTTAAAAAATTTAGTTGTTTTCGTATTTCTTGTTACGCTGTTTTTTGTGTGTTAAAATAATAACGGAAAATATTAGCAAAAAAATTTTCTTGTGGAAAATTAAGAAGAATAATGCTGTGAAAGCTTTTTATTACGGAGGTGCAGATCATGAAAAATAAAATTTCGACCGTTTTGTTGTTGTTCTGTGTAATGGTGCTTTGTATGGGATTATACGGAATTGTTCATTAAAAAAAGTTTGAACGTAACAAAGGTCGCAGAGTTTGTTTACTGACAAAAAAAGTTTGTAATGCGGTATTGATTACAGCAAAATGTAATTTGTTAAAAAATAAAAAGCCAATCGTAGGATTGCCTTTTTTGCTGTTATATGGGTGTTTTTCTTTGCGAAAATGGATTGCGGCTTTCTCAAGAATGTTCATTCTGAGAATCCTGTTTGGTATAGATTTATTATTGCCAAAAGCGGCTTTTTTATGAAAAATTGCAGTTGTGATATTGGTAGGTTATTTTGCCGCTGTTTCCTGTAATTTTGTTTGTTTTAGAATAATTGTAAATTTTTTTATGAAATTTTATTCATA
>JAHZFN010000171.1:2517-3180 GCA_019421315.1 Peptococcaceae bacterium
TTATTGGGAATTATTCATGTTATAATTACACTACAACCCCAAATCAATTTTATCAATGGGTTAAATATTTGCCGAAAGTTCTCCCCAACAGATTTTTATTTTGAATAAACTGTTGGGGAAATTAATTAACAAAAGAATTTATTAGCGGCTGTATGAAGATTGTTTGATATTGATTGGCGGTTATTTAGAATAGGTTCTTGACCGTTCTTTGATGAAATTGTCGTTTATATGCAATAAAGCGTATAAATTAAATGTATACATAATATGTAGTAACTAGTATTTTAACATATTGTCATAGATTGTTTTTTTGACAAACTGTAAGGTTGTAACTGTGTTAACGGTAATATTGATTGTAGATTTTGATGTTTTGACACCTTTGCAGTTTGCCGAAAGAGAATGCTTCGATAATATGATAGAATAAAATTTTTTAGGAAAGGTTAGATTTGAGTATGGTTAAAAAGCGTGTTTTATTTGCAATTCTGACGATATGCTTGGTTGTGGCTTTGGTTCCGTTTGGCATTTATAACATTGCGTACGGTGCATCTGAAGAACAACAGGCTCATGAAAACTGCGCAGCGGAAAGCGAGCGGCAGCAGGTAAGCAGTATTTCGGAATTGAAAGCGGCTTTGGCAAAATCGGGTGATGCCGATATTTTGCTGAATG
>JAHZFN010000172.1 GCA_019421315.1 Peptococcaceae bacterium
TCCCAGAGGGCTTTTTCGTCGGAGTTGCCGTCTTTGGGATAATCATCCTCGGAAACGCCGTTGTGATAACCTGTGGAGCCGACACCCATTGTGAATTGGGCAGGATAACCGGCTCTTGTGTCGCCGTCGTTGCCTGCGGCACAAACCACGATTATGCCTGCCGCCAAAGCATCCTCGCAGGCGGTTTTCAAAGAAGATGAATATTGTTCGCCGCCCAGGCTCATATTAATGACGGAAATATTGGTGCCCTGCCTGCCGTTTGTTTGGTCAAAGGTGTTTTTTTGCTGTACAGCGTAGGAAATGGCGTTGGCAATAATGCTGTCCGCCGTGGTTCTGCCCTCAAAAACCTTCAAAGGCATAACGTAAACGTTTTGGCAAATACCGCTGATTCCCGTTTCGTTATCTTTGCTCGCCATGATAATGCCCGTGCAAAAGGTGCCGTGACCCAGTGTGTCATCGGTATTTTCGGGGTTATCGGTGTCGCTTTTCACAAAGCTTCTGCCGGGAATAATTCTGTCCCAGTCAATATCCTCGTGCTTTTCTTTCAGACCGCTGTCAATAACGGCAACCACAATGGGGTCGTTGTCGGCAATGCCGTCCTTGTCCATGTCAACGCTGTCGTCCAGATCCTGCCCCTCCAGACCGTATGCCCAGGCTTTGCCCACATTCAAAGCCCGCAGATTCCACTGGTCACCGCTTGTGTAATAATAATCGTTGGGTTCTGTTTCGGAGTCTGCTTCGTAATCCAGCATTTTTCTTTTGTAGTTGGGTTCGATATACTCGATATACTTTGTATCGACGGCATTTTCAATTTCCGTTACCGAATCCGCTGTGTAGCAGTCCTCCAGATACTGAATTTCCTGCAAGCCGACTTCGTTATCCTCAAAGGAGTTGACAGCATAGGACGGTGCCGAAGCCTTCAGCTTGACTATGTAGCCGTCGTATTCATCGGAGCTCAGATTGTCGGTTTCGTTTTCCAAAACACTGTAAGGGTCTGCCGCTTTTGCCAAGGCGGTGCAGACAGGCAGAATTGCAGCGGCCGTCAGACACAGCGCCAAAAACAAAAACAGCTTGCGGTTCATCTTCTTTTTCATAATTAAACAGTTTATCCCTTTCTATTGTTTCCCGTAAAGTTCCGTAAAGTTATTTCAAAAAAATTTTTTGCTGAAACATATGCGTTGCAGAGATTTGCGGCGTTTTTGCCGCCGACTGCTCCCATCTGTGTCTGCTTATTATCTATTTTGCAGTAATATAATATTTACAAAAAAAATACACGTCAGCTCAGCAGTGAATTAAATATATTAATCAACCGGACTTACGTGTATAAACGGCACGTTGAATTATATTTAAGCTTTTGCCAATTTTTTTTGTTGAATATAACTATCCAATTATAATTCTATCAAATTTGACAATTTACGTCAATGTTTTTTACGACGTCGTGTTGTTAAACTTCGGACAGAGGTCAGAACGCCGCTTCAACTCGGCGCAATCTGTTAGTGCGCTTTCGTTTTTGTTATCTGGGTGCTTAGCGGGGGTGTAGTAGCGTTAAATTATAGTTTTTACGACGTGGATGTTGTTAAACTTCGTACAAAGGTCAGAACGCCGCCTCAA
>JAHZFN010000173.1 GCA_019421315.1 Peptococcaceae bacterium
TTAGTTATTGACGGCGGCGCCGTTTGGACAAAAAGCTATGCTTTCAACGGCAGCAATTTTACAGGAGACAAAAACGGCCTGAAAACATTGTTTTATGATATGTCCGACAAAAAGGAATATATTTATGTGAATAATGGCTTGATTTGTTCGGAATCCTTGTTTATGAACAGCGGCAGACTTGACCTTTGGGGTGGTGTAACCATTCAAAACACTGCCAAAATTAACAATTACGGCAGCGCTATTTACAGCCAAGAGGGTTCTGCCGTTAATCTGTTTGACGGCGTTATCAAAAACTGCGTTGCCGCAGGCAGCGAAGATGCCGGGCAGGGTGCGGTATTTGTCGGTACCGATCCCGGTTCGGGCGCTTACGGTTCTTGGAAGCTGAAACCTACCAATCAGGTTGCTTCTTTGAAAATGTACGGCGGTTCTGTTACCGACAATGCAGCCAGCGGCAATTCGGTTGTTGACGGCGGCGGTATTGCTCTTAATCAAGCAACGATGGATTTTTACGGCGGCGAAGTTTCCTATAACCACGCAGGAACCCAAATTACAGGTGGCGGCGTAGGCGACGGTGGCGGTATTATGGTTCGCTGCGGTTCTTATTTGGATTTGTGGAATGGAGAAATCAGCCATAACTATGCAGGCGGCTCCGGCGGCGGTGTTGGTGCCTGGTACGGCGACGTTACTATTCACGGCGGTCAAATTTCCGAAAACCGCGGTGTTTACGGCGGCGGTGTCGGCATTACTGCGTATGACGGCAATGCTGCCAGCTATGTGAACATGGACGGCGGTACCATTATCGGTAATGAGGCCATTTTGGACAATAACAGCTCCGGCGGCTACGGCGGCGGTATTTGTGCAGGTTCTTCCCACTATGGTTTGGGCGCTCATCTGAACCTTTCGGGAGGTATAATTAAACAGAATAAAGCGGTAAACGGCGGCGGTGCGGCAATATATGCTTCCGGCGACAAAACGGACGGCTTTACCAAATCCAATACCAATGTTACCATGTCCGGTGATTTTTCCTTGAGCGGCAACTCTGCCAATTATAACGGAAACGGTATGTATATCACCAATATCAGTACCGGCAACAAACAGCATTTGGTTACTTTGGCAGGCAATGCGCAAATCAATACCGATAACCCCGTTTATCTCAATAATGTCTGTATTGGTCAGGTGCCGATTTATGTTTCCGATAAATTGACCACCAAAGGCTCCGCAGGCATGTTCGAATTTTCCGATGCTTTTTGGAACGGTACAGCAACAAACTACCAAAGTGCAACCGACGGTTTGGATATTGTAAAATTTGCCGACGGTCTTGACGTGCAGGAAAATAAAATTGCTTTGGAAAGCACATCGTGGTATATGCGGGCGGGTATTACCGATGCCGACAAGAATATGCTGGAGCTTATGCGTTTTACAACGGAAAGCCAATATACGGTTCGCAACGGCACGCCCGTTAAACAAGGCGGCAGAGAATACTATAAATTGTATTCGGGCTTGGACGATGCTTTTGAAGACGCCCAAGACGGCGATACTCTTTACATATTCTATAATACTACGGTAGACAAATCTGCCGTTCTTTCCGATAACAAAAAAGTAACTCTTTTGGCGGAAAGCACATCTTCTGCTGCCACCGACGGTATGATGGCGGAAAACGGTGATTACAAATTCACCAGCGGTTTGGGTTACAAACGCATGAGCGGTACGTTCCTGCTGTATCAAAACGGCAGTCTTACCGCCAGCGAATATAAATATAATGTAAGAAACGACTATACTATTACTTTGTCTGCGGCTTTGTCTTTGGGTGAAGAAAGCAAGACAGGTTATGATGCCGAGGAAGCGGCTATTATTGTCGATGCAGGCTCCTCTTTGGAAGTAGGTCAGGTTTCTGCCGACGGCATGGGCGCAGGCGCTCTGACTTTTGACGGCAACCTGTCTTATCCCAAAGAAGGTCCCATGTTCCAAGTGGGCGGTTCCGTTGTTTTGCATAACGGCATTACCATTGAAAAACATTCCAACTATTCTTTGGCTCATCCCGGCGCCGTTGAAATTTTGGGCGGTGGTGATTTTACCATCAATGACGGCGTTATCATAAGAAACAACGTTTCCCCCATCGGCGGCGCCGTAACTGTTGCCGCCAACGGCAATTTTACCATGAACGGCGGTTCGGTTGAAAACAATATCGGCGCAATGCCCCGTTACGGTTTTTCCGTTGCATCGGGAGCCAAATATACAGGCTATGACGTTTCCTATTGGGGACAGGCTAAATATTACTATGGAAGCGGCGGCGTTTACAACATGGGTGAATTTACCATGAACGGCGGCTCCGTAACGGGTAACCGAGGCGAACACGGCGGTTTGACAAACGTTCGCACGGGCAGCATGAACCTGGTAAGCGGCGTTATCAGCGATAACCATGCTTTGACAGGCACAGGCGAGGGTACCGATTACGATCTTTCTGTTATTGGTTATACGGAAGGCGCTTTGCCGGCTGCGAACGAAGCCTCTGTGGGCTCAGGTAACGGCGGCGGTCTGTACTTTAACGGCGTTGTCGGCAGTCAAATCACCATTGGCAGCGGCGTTAAAATTACCGATAACACGGCGGTTGGCAGCGGCGGCGGCATTGCTGTCGGCAAAGGCTACAATTTGGTGAATGTGATCAACGGCTATAAGGCGGTTGGCGGCGGCGCTTTGGAAACCGTCGTTACCGCAAACGGCAGCAAAACTGTTACCGCAATGGTTCCTTCTTATGGTATGAATATGGGCGGCTACGGCAAAAACGGTATTACTGTGGACGTTAAAAGCGGCGCATCTGTAACAGGCAACACTGCCGGAATTTTCGGCGGCGGCGTTTACGGCGCAGGCGTAGGCGATGTGATTAATATTGAAAACGGCGTTGTTTTGTCGCAGAACGAAGCCATAGCAGGCGGCGGTCTGGCGGCTTTGCGCGGTGCGGAAATCACCTTTGCCAACGAAATTACCGAAAATACGGCAGAATTTGGCGGCGGGGTTTATGTCGGCGGTCATTTTGCAGATGAAATCGTAACTAAGGTTACAGCCAAAGGCAGAATTACTGCCAACGGGGCAACCCACGGCGGCGGCGCTTTTGTAGATTGTTTTGATAAGGCTGACGATATTAAAGAGGACAGCAGACCATTGCCTCAAGACCCGGGATATTACGATGATCTTTCTTTGAACGATGTTGAAGGAACAAACGGGCTTCTGGTTTTGGATGGCGCTTTTGTCAACAATAACCGTTTGGAAGCCAAGGAGGCAAACAAAACAGGCAGAGGTGTCGGTATTTATAACCGAGGCGATATTCAGCTGTCCGCCGCAAGCGGCGAACAGCCCACAGTCAGCTACAACGACCGAACCTTCCTGGAAAAAGGTCATGTTATAACGTTGGCGGAAAGCTACAATATTGCGGAAAGCGGTCAAAGCTCCAGCAACAAGCTGACTGTGGAAAGCCGTATGACAACCAACGGCACCCCCATTTTCCGAGGAGCAACGCCGCAGCAGGCTTTGGATTTCATCAACAGCAATTTGGTAACTCACTTTACTCACACCATTGTCCGCAGTGCGACGGATACAAACGTAATTGAAATTAACGCAGCTTGGGTTCGTTATTATACGGCTATGCCTGATGACGGCGGCGTGGTTTCGGAATTTTCCTATGCCCCCGGCGCCAATGACGTTTATGTTTTGAACTTTAATGCTGCAGGTCAGAAGAACGGCGTGACAATCGAAGGCTTTACTCTGCCCGAAGGCAAAAACCTGAACTATTGGGCGGCCGCAGCTCAGGATGCCGACGGCTCATGGCATTACGTTATGGCTGACGGCAATTTGACGGATGACCCCGAAAGTGCAGTCAAATACTATCCGGGTGATTCCATTGATATGCGTGCGGACAAAGCTTTGGTTGCCGTTTACATCGCGGCGGATTACTATGTTTCTTTTACTGACCATGAGCAGAACGGCAAGCAAAACAGCGCTCCAACGACGGAACAATTCGGCAGCTTGTATGTTGATAACGCCAGCTACAGCTCAAGACCGCAGGATCAATGCTATTTCTTCTCCAGCGGTTCACAGCTGGTAATCAAACCGACTCCTGCTGCTGACGGCGACAGAATCGGCGTGCTTAAAAAGTTGAATGTTTATCACGAAATCCCTGCGGAACAATATAAGGAAGAGGACGGTTACAAAACCAGTACCTCTATGGGTGTAACCACCTACTGGAAGCTTGATTTTGCCGCAGTTATGGATAAGGAAAGCTATACTGTCAACAATCAAAGCGTGGTATTTTACTCCACAGGCAAAATTGCCGAAATCATCAAATCGGCAGGTGTGGAAGCCGAGCTGACGGAAGACGGCAGAAGTGTCGCTTATCAGGCTCCGTCTGCCAACATTTGGGTAGAAACCGAATTTGACCGGGCGTTTGTGAAAATGGATATTACTCATATGAACACAGAGTCAACCGAAATCGGTGATGCCTTTATCGGTTATTATGACACGCTTCAGGACGCTTATCTTGCTATGATTGGTCATCATATGAACCATTCCGAAGACAAATTTGTAACGACAATGAAATTGCTTGCGGCAAATTCCGTCGATAAAGGTGAAGATGGTACAAACGGCGTAGTTTACAAATACGGCAAGGACAGCTACAATGCCGATACCGATTATATACCGGGGTATATTTTCTCCGATTTGGACTATACGCTGGATTTGA
>JAHZFN010000174.1 GCA_019421315.1 Peptococcaceae bacterium
GCTTTTTTTAACCTAAAACAGGTTCCACAAAAGAATCCAGCAATTCAATGCCGTCAAATGTAAATTCAACCTCTTCGCTCAAAGCCTCGGAATCAACATCAAAAGCCACCGCCGTCATCCTGTTTAAATTAACGTTTTTCAAAACCACAGTCTGACAGCCAATGTCGGAACCGGGGTCGTCGTTAATAACCTGAATATCAAAATAAACATCCTCGCCCTTTTCCACATAATCAATAATCATCTGTCGAAAACGGCTGGTAGCATAGTAAATATCCATCTGCCCTGTGCCTTTCCAGCCCTTAACCTTAAACTGCACGCCTCTCTTGCCCAAGGTTCGGATCTCGCTTTTTTCCTTGGCAATATACGCCGTGAGTCGTTTGGCAAAAAACATTTCTTCGGAGTTTCCGTCAATCACCATGTAGGCTCTTGCCTCTTGCCCGGAAATTGTATCCTTCGCTTTTAAATAAGCCATTTCAACCTCCTAACCCACAACAACCGTCATGTAAAGTTTTTCAATGCTGTCAACAGGCATAACCGCCAAATTAACAACAATGCTGTCGGCATCTGAGCCCGCCTTAACCATGACGTCGTTGTTTTTGTCCAAATCGCTGATCGCCGCCATCGCCTGCAAACTTTCCAAATAACCCAAAATTTGAGCCTTGAAAAGATTTCTGCCGTCGGCGTTGTTGTTCACCTTGCCCAGAAAATACTCGTTAAAAATATTGCGAATATCATTAACCATAGTATCCAAAACCCGCAAAACTCGGTTTTTTCGCAAAATACTGCCCTGTTCGGCAGAAAAAGTAGTCAGCGTATTAATATCCTGCTCAACAGCGGCGCCCTTCGCAGTCGCAGTGAAAACAAAACTGCCCTCCTGCAAAGCCTCAATAATTTCGCTGTTGGAGTATTTAACGTCAACGCCAACGCTGTTTTCATACACAGTGTAAGTATTGGACCGGTTCACAGCCGCTCCCGCAGTTGCACCCGCAACCCAGTAAACAGCTTTGTACTTGTCCAAAACCGAACCGTTCTCCAGAATAACGCCGTTCTTCACGGAAATAATCCCTTGATAGTCAGCCGTTGTGTAATCCGCCAAAACAGCCTGAACAGCCAAACCCTCGTTCTCGCGCAAATCCTTAATAAAAGCCAAAGTTTTGGACTTAACACCCGCAATATTGCTGTCAACAGCCATAACGTCAAAACTCTCGGTTTTGGCTTTAGTGAAAAAATCATTGTAACTGCTTTCGGCAACGGTGGAATTTGTGCCTCCCGTCAGCCTTGCCGTACCGTTGCTCAAAGCTCCGCTGCCGCTGAATGTAACAAATTTATTGGCTGTCAAACCGCTTATACCGCTGACAATCTGTTTATTAACTGTTTTGCCGTCAAGCTGTGTCGTAACGGTTTACTGTGTGCTGCCGCCGACAGTTGCCGAAGCCACGGTAACGGCAATATCATTGCCTCTGGTGCCGCCGTAAACTGCCGTAGCAGTCAAATTACCCAACGTGCCTGCGGCTTTGTTGCCGCCGCCCAAACTCCAAACCTTAACGGTTTTTGCTCTTTTCAGGCATTCTCTAACCGCCAGCAGCTCATCAGAATCAATCTCATACCCCAAAAGGCTCAAAAAATCACTGTCAGCGTCAACCTTAACAAATTCACCGCCGCCCCAGCTTCTGATCAAAGGCAAAAGCACAGTGCCTCTGTCAGAAACGTTGTTGGTAATCAGGTTGGTCTGCACGTTGATATAAGCGCCGGGGCGTACTTTATTTTCGGTAACCCATGTTCCGCCTGCCATCACTCAACCGTCCTTTCCATTTCTTTTTGTACCAATTCCTTAACTTGACTGATAGTATATTCATCTTCAACCAAAAGCCAATCCAAAAAATTTCTTTCTTTTTTTGAAAAATACCTCGCATTGATGATTTGTTCACGGCTGTATTTCTTTTCCTTAGGCTTAAAATCAAAACCGTTCATACCGCCAATATCGCTTTGCTTGCTGTTATTGTGCAGCTTGTACAGTTGTTTCAAATTAGCCATTAAAAATCATCTCCAATCCCAATTTAATACCTTGCATTTTGGTCGGCGGCTCAGGCTGCTGCAAACGCACTCTGGCGGAATACTCATACTCAACGTATAAAACACCGTCCTTGATTTTAAAACTGCGTTTTTTGCCCCAGGCGCCGTCGACATTTTTCAAGTAATAATCCAATTCCTCATTAATCTGAGTACAATTTTTAAGATTTTTCTCCTTATCAAAATAAGAAATTTCAAAAATCTCGGTCAGATAATATAAACCGTTAATCTCCTTTTTCAAACTGCTTCCCGTCTGCCTTACCAAAAAACAAGGCTTGCGGTCGACAGCTTTAACCTTTTCCGTATAAACAGGGTACCCGACATAATTTTTCTGCAAAGCTGCAGTCAATGCCTTAATCTGTTCCATACAATCACCTCTTTATGCCGTGAACCGACAAAAACAAACCCGCCCACGTTTATATAACCGCAAACAAAAACATAAATACCCGCCCAACCCTCCGTAATAAATCAATTTGATTGTATAACAGCCGTAAATTCCCTATGTGTGGAGTAATGCTTAGCGTAACCGCATCTCAAAGCCCTGAAACACTGTCCCAAATAAACAATATCCAACACTGCGCCAACAGGGATATCAATATTTTCCGAACAAAAAACCTTGATCACACTTTCCGCTTCCGCATAATCCGTGTCTTTAGCCGAACCGCCGCTCAAAAAACTTATGCCGCAGGGAATATCACTGTACAACGTAAGCTCCTCTTCTTCGGCAAATCCGTCTTTTTCCACAGTCTCAAAGATAATAACGTTCATATAAGCGTCGTAGGTGGCGTCCAAAAACTCCTTATCCACCTGAACACAACTGTCGTCATTCCAAAACTTCATCTACCATGCCACCTTTCGGAAAGCGTTCAGCTGCTTGTAATAATCCTTCATAAAAGCCATGTTAGCCATTATGTAATTGGCATTTCTCTGCGTATTGCTGAAAAGCTCCGTTCCCGCCCTGTAACTGATGGAAACATCGCCTCTGGTAATAGACGTGGGTTCTTTGGTCAAAATTTCCCTGCCGAAATCCCCCATTCTGTATAAATCAACAACCATCGAAGCAATAACGTTTTGCAATTCCTCAGGCAGCTCCCGCAGGTGACAATAGTTCAAAACCTCATCTGTCATCATATCATAGGTGAAACCAATAATAACCTTTTTGTTTGCAGGCATCGTTTTTTCGCTTAATCCCAAAAGACTGTATACCTTTGTCAAAGTATCGGTTTTGTATGTCATTTTCATCACCCTACCAAATAAATCCGACAAACCATTAAGAATTGCCTTGGTTAGTATTTGTGGTTGTGGAAGCTGCTGTCGCAGTAACAATTTTAATAGCTTTGCTTTTATCCTTCAAATAACAAACATAATGTTCGTCCGCAGTAATAACGGTCAGCTTTTTAACAATGTCGCGGTCCTCTTCAATTTGAGGTTCACGTTTCA
>JAHZFN010000175.1 GCA_019421315.1 Peptococcaceae bacterium
AGTCTGCCGCCGCCCACCAAAAGCAGCAAACCCAATATCTGCCACCAAGAAAAAGCCGTTTTTTCCATGCCGAACCAACCCAACCAGTCAATAATCATGGCAGTGCCCAACTGCCCCGCAATAATTGCGGTTGTGGCAACGGATGCCCCCAGCTTGGGAATTGATGCCATAACGCCGTAAATAATGGCAACGTTAATCACGCCGCCCAAATAGCCGTACCACGGAACCTGCCGCCATTTGGCAAAATTTCCGTCCCCAACGCCGACCGCCAAAACCAAAACAAATATCAAAAAAGTTGCAATCACATGAACAATCAAATTTCCTTCCCAAGTCCCGATGATCTTCCCCATCAAACCGTTCAAAGTGCCCTGCACAGCCATCAAAAGCCCGGCCGCAAACGGCAGCAGCAACATAAACCAATTCATAATAAAAACACCTCCTGAAAGGAAGTGTTTCCATTTTTATATTTTTCTTGCGTTTATCCTTTGCCAATTTCCGCCAATAATTTCCAAACAGCGTTCATGCCAAATTTTGATTTTAAATACTGTTAAATAAACGGTCTTTCTAAAATTTCTTTGTAAAAATCCCAAGTCTCTTCGGCGTTTTTTTGCCAGTCAAACAAAGCACTGCGTTCCAAACCGGCACGGATCATTGCCGCCCGCTTTCCCGCATCTTCCAAAACAGACAGCATAGCATCCGCCAAGGATTTGCTGTCCATAGCGTTGAAATATTCTGCGGCTTTGCCGCCGATTTCGGGCAAAGATGAATTATCCGCAGCCAAAACAGGACAGCCGCACGCCATAGCCTCCAAAACGGGCAACCCGAAGCCTTCGTATAAAGAAGGATACACCAAGATTTCAGCACTGCCGTAAAAATAAGGCAAAATATTGACAGGAACAAAACCCGGGAAAATCACGGATTTTTCTATGCCCAAAGCCTTGGCAAGCTCTTTCAAATAACCTTTGGCACGCTCACTTTTACCGGGGCAAACAAGGGCAATCTCCCGTTCACCCTTGTTAACAATCTGCGAAAACGCCGTCAGCAGGCAAGTCAAATTTTTCCGTGTGCCAAACCCGCCGACATACAGCAGATAATCCTTTTCATTCCCCTGTTGCCGCCGCAAAACCTCTTTGCAGGTATCTTTTGCCGTCGGCGCATAAACAGGCTCTGCCGCCTCATATATCACTCTGATCCTATCTTCAGGATAATCAAAATAGCGCATAATATCCGTCTTGGTATATTCCGAAACGGCAATTATACCGTCCGCCTGCCGCATTATCTCCGACATCTGCCCCAAAAACTGTTTCAAATAACTGCGCCCAACCGTTTCGGGATAAACATACGGAATTAAATCATGAATTGTAACCACCCTTTTGCAAGCACAATCCGTCGGCAAGCCAATGCCGTTTTGTGGCACGTGATATAAATCAATTTTGTTCTCGGAAAGCCAATTCGGCAAAAATTCATCACTATAATAATTCAGGCTGTTTGCCAAACGAGAAAAAACCGCCGTATCGGCAAAATCCAAATTGCAAAATTCACTGCCCGGCATTAAATCTTTCACATCGCCGCCGTGCAGCTTCCGCAATTCATGCGCCAGCTGATAAGCATAAGTCCCAATTCCTGTGCCTCTGTACAAAATAGCACCGCGGGCGTCCAAGCCTATTCTGTATTTATCGTTTAGTTTTGCTGCTGCTCTGCTATCTGCCATATGTTTTCTCCGTTTATTTCCGCTTTTTGATATTTAATGCAGAAGAATCCCTGCTCTTTTTCTTGCAGTTCCCGCATAAAATCCTCAGCCATATCGTTTTCCATTTTCAAATTTACCTGTGCGC
>JAHZFN010000176.1 GCA_019421315.1 Peptococcaceae bacterium
CCAGCATCGTCGTGCGATGTTCAGAAACATGGCAACCGCACTCTTAAAGAATGGTAAAATTGAAACAACCGTTACCCGCGCCAAAGAAATTTCCGGTATTACCGAAAAAATGATTACTCTTGGCAAACGCGGCGACTTGCACGCTCGTCGTCAAGCATTGGCATATATTATGGAAGAAGACGTTGTAACAAAATTGTTCGAAGAAATCGCTCCTAAATATGCTGACCGCAACGGTGGTTATACACGTATTATTAAAACTGCACAAAGAAAAGGCGATGGCGCTCCCATGGCTATTATCGAATTGGTGTAGTACTGAAAGATTTTAATTAATCCGAAGTTTCGGCGGCAATGTTGAACGATACATTAAAATGCGTTGGCTCAATTTGCTGTCTGCAGGATACAACATTGGAAAAGGTTCCGATGTTTTACTTTGCGCAAAGTAAGTCAGGATATATATCCTGACTTTACTTGTTTTTGACGTAAAAATATTGTAATATATATTGCAGAGGTTTTCGCCGTCAATTTGGCGCCTGCGCTTTGTTTATACGGTGAAAGCAAGTAAAGTCAGGGATAAAATAAAAAAAGGCAAAAATGCGGAAAAATATTTATGCCTTTAAATCACAAAAAGGAAAAAGGGTGAGTGCAGTGTTTAAACTCGAAGACGTCAGCTTTGCTTATGATTTGGAAAATCCGAAAAAATTGGCTCTGAACAAGGTTAATCTCCATATCAAAAAGGGTGAATGGTGGTCGATTATCGGTTCCAACGGCAGCGGTAAAAGCACACTGGCAAGGCATTTGAACGGTTTGCTGTTTCCTTCGTCAGGGAAGGTTTTGACAGACGGCGTTGATACTGCGGACCCTGCCAATTTGCGGGCTATACGCCGCAAGGTGGGCATTGTTTTTCAAAATCCCGATAACCAGATTATCGGCAACACTGTTGAGGAGGACATTGCTTTCGGCCCGGAAAACTTGGGTGTTGCACCTAAAGAAATTCGCGCACGCATAACAAAATGCTTGGCGATGGTTGGTTTGCAGGGCTTTGAAAAAGCCGACCCCAACAATCTTTCGGGCGGACAAAAGCAAAGAGTTGCCATTGCCGGTGCTTTAGCGATGGAACCGCAGGCGTTGATTTTGGACGAGGCGACTGCCATGCTGGATCCCCAGGGCTGCAGCGAGGTTTTTGCTGTTTTGCACAAACTCCACGCCGACGGCATGACGATTTTAATGATTACCCACAACATGAGCGAGGTCATTTTCTCCGACCGGGTGGCAGTTATGCGCAAGGGCGAGCTGATGTCCGTCGGCACGCCGCAGATGATTTTTGCCCAGACGGATCAGATGAAAAACTGGGGCATAGAGCTGCCTATTGTAAACCGAATCGGCGAAAAATTGGTGGAAATGGGGGTTGGCAAATATCTGCCCGAAAAAGCCGAAAAAATCCCCGCTGCCCTGACAATGGCTGAGTTGGTAGACCTGCTGAAATGAGATTAGATAGATTTGAACCGCAATTTGAACGGCGTTAGCAAGCTGTTTCTTCCAAAAAATAACTGTTTGGCAGGCAAGGCTTGTTTTAGGGGCAATTTGCCAAAACGATAAAAACTTTTACGGTAAAAATATACGAAAAAAATTATGCCGAACAACGCAGAATAATATTTAGAATAATATTTATTGTAAACCAAAATTGTAGTATAATATTATAGTGTAATATTGCAGTAAAATTTAGCAGTACGATTATAAAGTGAATAAAAAACGATTGTGGCAGGGCGAACTGCCCTGTTGTAAATAAAACAAGAAATACATAAAAAAGGAGCTGTTAAAAATGACAAACGCAAACAAAATCGAAAATATGGAAAGAGTATGCAAATTTTTGAAAGATGCACAAGTTTACTATTTGGCAACTGTTGACGGAGATCAGCCGAGAGTTCGTCCTTTCGGTACTGCCAACATTTTTGACGGCAAACTTTACATTCAAACGGGCAAAAGCAAGGACTGCGCCAAACAAATTGCCGCCAACGCCAAGGTTGAGGTCTGCGCTTTCATGAACGGCGAATGGCTGCGCGTGGCAGGCAAATTGGTGGAAGACGACAACAGAGAAGCCAGAGTTGCCATGCTGGACGCTTATCCGGATTTGAAAAAAATGTATTCTCCCGACGACGGCAACACCGAAGTTCTTTATTTTGAAGATGCCGTTGCAACATTCTCCTCTTTCACCCATGCCCCCGAAACCATTGAGTTTTAATTGACTTATAAATAGGTGCGGTCTTATGCGGAGAAAAGACAGAGAAGTTACGGATAACGCCAAAATAGCCAAAATCGTCAGCAGCTGCGGCTGCTGCCGTTTGGGCTTGGTTGATGATTTCGGCGCTTATATTGTGCCGCTGAATTTTGCTTTTTTGCAAAAAGACGGCGAAAGAATTTTTTATTTCCACAGCGCCAAAGAGGGCAAAAAAATTGCTCTGATTCAAAAGCAAAGCAAGGCAACCTTTGAACTGGACAGCAAACATCAACTGCTTGTCGGAAAAAGCTCCTGCAAATACGGCTACGGTTTTCAGTGCGTCATGGGCAGGGGCGATGTGTCTTTGGTTGATGACATTGCAGAGAAAAAGCTAGCTTTGAATTTATTGATGAAGCATTATGACGAAGCGGGTGAGCATATTTTCAGCGACGAACAGACAAATTCCGTTGCCGTTATCAAGCTGATTGTTACGGAATGGACCTGCAAAGAAAGACTTTAATAAAAAGACTTTAATAAAAAATATTATTATATGCTATTTAATGATTAGCTGCGGTAAAAGAGGAACGGCGGCTTTTTCGGCAAAAGCAGCAAAGCCGCCAAATGAAAAATTGAATAAAAATTGGATAAAAATAAAATAAGTAAAAATAGATAAGACAATAAGTAAAAAAAATATATATATTAAAAAATATGAAATGAGGGTAAACTTTGGAAATCAAGAGAGGTGAGGCGGATGTCTTTAATAGTTAAAAATTTGTGCTATACCTATGCAGATGACACGGATTTTGCGGTACATGCCGTTAATGATGTCAGCTTCACGGCAGAACAAGGCGAAATTATCGGCATTGTCGGTCACACGGGCAGCGGCAAAAGTTCTATGGCTCAGCTGATTTGCGGGCTGCTTCCAGGCGACGGTGGCGAAATTCATCTGGGCGATTATCAGCTGGTGGGTCAGAAAAAACTGAAAGCCAAAGAGTTGGCGAAAAGGGTAGGCATGGTTTTTCAGTATCCCGAATATCAGCTTTTTGAAGAAACTGTCTGGGCGGAGCTTTCCTATGGGCCGTCCAATTTGGGTTGGCAGGAGCAGAAAATCAACGAGGAAATCGGCAAGCTGATGAAAAGCCTGAATATGGCAGATGATTTTTTGGACAGAAACCCGCTTCAGCTTTCGGGCGGCGAAAAACGCAAGGTGGCTTTGGCATCGGTTTTGATTATGAACCCGCAAATTCTGGTTTTGGACGAGCCTTTTGTGGGGTTGGACTGTGTCAGCAAAAATGAGTTTACATCAATGCTTTTGCAGTGGCAGAAAACCAATAATGCCACAATCCTCTGCATCAGCCATGACATGGATCAGCTGGCGGTTTTTTGCCGCAGGCTTTTGGTGATGAACCACGGAAGGCTGGTTTTGGACAAACCCATTGCCGAGGCTTTTGCCGAACGGGAAATTCTGCGGGAGGCGGGCATTTTGCAGCCTGTTCCCAAGGAGCTTTTGCTTAATCTGCATGATTTGGGTTGTGATGTGGACACTATGCCCATCGACATTGAGGGCGCCTGCACCGCAATTTTGGATTATTTTGCAAGGGGGAAACAGCATGGCTAAAAGCAAGGTTCGTTTCGGGTCATATTACCCGGGCAACTCCGTTATCCACAATCTGGATCCCAGAGCCAAATTAATCGGTCTTTTGATTTATATCATTGCGGTTTTTGCAGGCAACAGCTATACTCTCTTTGCCATATTGTATCTTTTTGGCGGTGCTGTTATCGCCATGAGCCGTGTGCCTTTGTCAAAAGTGCTGAAAAGTATCCGCGGCGTTTTGATTCTGCTGATACTGACGGGTCTTTTGAACATTTTCTTTACACCGGGCGAAACGGAGCTTTGGCATTGGGGAGTGCTTAACATTACGGTGGAAGGTCTGAACAAGGGGATATTGATGGTTCTGAGATTGGTCGGCTTGATTGCTTTTTCGGCGGTTCTGACATTGACCACAACGCCCATTTTGCTGGCGGACGGTGTGGAATCTCTTTGCCGCCCTCTGAAAAAATTTCACTTTCCCGTCCATGAGTTTGCCATGATGATGACAATTGCACTGCGTTTCATTCCCATATTAATGGAAGAAGCCGACAAAATCATGAAAGCCCAGCGCTCCCGCGGCGGCGATTTGAGCAGCGGTTCTCTGGGGCAGAGGGTGAAAGGCATTGTGGCGATTATCATTCCCCTCTTTTTCAACGCCCTGAAACGTGCCGACGATTTGGCAATCGCCATGGAGGCAAGGTGCTACGAGGGCGACAACGGCAGAACCAAGCTGCGGGAACTGCATTGGTGCGGCAAAGATACGCTGGCGTTGGCTTTGGTTGTTGTGCTTTGTGCGGCGGTTTTTGTTATGCGTTTTACGCTGACCTTGGTTTAGCCGCTAAACAGTTGCTATTCAGGCAATTACTTTGTTTTGTTTGATTATTCTTCGGTGAGGTTGTATGAAAAATGTTTTGCTGAAAATTCACTATGACGGCACGGATTTTATCGGTTGGCAAAGGCAGAACCTGCCCAACGCCAATAACCGCAGTGTGCAGGGGGAAGTTGAAAAGGCTCTGCAAAAGCTGCTTCATCAGCCGATTACCCTAAACGGCGCCGGCAGAACCGATTCGGGGGTGCATGGTTTGGGGCAGACTGCCACCTTTGCGGCGGCAGCCACAGTGCCTGCCGCCAATATGCCGTGGGCTTTAAACGGTCTTTTGCCGCCCGATGTTCGGGTTTTGGAGTGCATTGAGGTTCCCGCCGATTTTCACGCCAGGTATTCTGCCGTCGGCAAAAAATATGAATATTACCTTCTCAACAAAACATTGCATACCGCTTTTGACTGGCGAAATGTTTACGTTTGCAATTACAATCTGGATTTTGCCATTATGCAAAGGACGGCGCAGATTTTTGAGGGCAGACACAATCTGAAAAGCTTCACTGCCAACGGCAACCCCGTCAAAAGCTACGAAAGGGATATTTATTTCTGCCGATTGGCAAAAATCAGCGCAGACAATCCTTTGCCGTGGCAGACGAACGGTGATTTTTGGCGTTTGGCGGTTTACGGCAGCGGTTTTTTGTACAAAACAGTGCGTCTGATTATGGGAGGTTTGATAGCCGTCGGCAGAGGAAAAATCACCGCCGAGGCTCTGCAAAACGCTCTTGATAATCCCGGAAAAATCATTGCTCCGCCGGCTCCGCCCCACGGCTTATATATGAAAGAGGTTTTTTACGACAAGGAATTGCTGGCGGCGAGCATACAGGCGGAAAAACGTAATTAAATAAGAAAAAACCTGCTAAAAACAGCAAAAAAACTATTGACATCAATGTTGGTTGGCGATATAATAATTAAGTACGACATTAAGCCCCGTTAATGTCTGCGCTTAAAAAATCTGGTAATTAATTCTTAATCTCGCGGAGATTTATTTAGGAGGTCAAAAGTCATGCGTACTTATATGGCAAAAGCCCAAGAAATTGACCGTAAATGGTATATTCTTGATGCTGCAAATAAACCTCTCGGTCGTGTAGCTACCGAAGCTGCCCGTATGCTCAGAGGCAAACACAAACCAACTTTTACACCCCATGTTGATACAGGCGATTATGTAATCGTTATCAATGCGGATAAAGTTATTTTGACAGGTAAAAAATTAGACCAAAAATTCAGCTACCGTCATTCCGGTTATCCGGGTGGTATGACAGCCACACCTTACAGAGAAATGTTGGCTAAAAAACCCGAACTCACAATGGAATTGGCTGTTAAAGGTATGCTTCCCAAAAATCGTCTTGGCCGCAAAATGCTGAAAAAGCTGAAAGTTTACGCAGGCGAAGAACACAAACACGAAGCACAAAAACCTGAAGTTTGGAACTTCTAAGAAAGGGAGGAAAGATAAATGGCAGATAACAGATTTTATGGTACTGGCCGCAGAAAAAATGCTATCGCAAGAGTTTGGATTCTTCCCGGCAACGGCAATGTAACCATCAATGATCGTGAATTAGACGAATACTTTGGCAAAAAAACTTTGGAAATGATCGTTAGACAACCTTTGGAACTGACTGACACATTGGCAAAATTCGATGTGAAAGCTACCGTTAAAGGCGGCGGCGTAACAGGTCAGGCAGGCGCTGTAAGACATGGTATTTCCAGAGCTTTGTGCGAAGCTGACGAAAATTATCGTCCTGCTTTGAAAGCAGCCGGCTTCTTAACTCGTGACCCCAGAATGAAAGAAAGAAGAAAGTACGGTTTGAAGAAAGCCCGCAAAGCAAGCCAATTCTCCAAACGTTAAGCTTCTTTTCGCTTATATATTCGATATTCAAGACCACAGCTTTTGCTGTGGTCTTTTTTTGCTAATTCCCGTGTTTAAAGGGAATTGCTGTGAAGTTTTTTCAGATAGTCGAAATTCAGATGAAATTCAGTTGAATTTCTGATTCTTTAGTGTCGGAGTAATCTATAACAGAGTTTTTTATTTCAAGGCTTTTCAGCCGTTATTTTTTATAAATCTATTTGGCAGAACGGGTCAGGATTGCCGCTGCTTCGGCGGCGGTGTGCTGTTCGGAGCTGTCCGTGCTTTTGCCGTAGTCGGAGCTTTGTCCCGATTGATAGTAAATCAAATCTGCGCCGGTGTTGACAACGGCGGAGGTGTCGGTGATAGAGGAGCTGTTCACTGTCATTTTGTCCAGGTCGATTTTGTTGGTGTCGGCGGCCAACGCCAAAGAACCGAGCGCCAAAACCAAAATCGCCGACAATGTCAATGCCGAGATTGTGCGGATTGGTTGAATTTTGCCTGTTATTTTATTGTTTAAGAAAAATATTTTGGTACGACAGGCGGTGTTTTATGGTTATATTAAATGAACTGGTTTAAATGGCGAATATAAAAAAAGCGGCAAAAGTCAATTCGCTTTTGCCGCTTATCAAACTGAATTATGATTTGCCCCTTATATTACAAGGGATTTTTTATTGTTATGCTTCGTCTGTTATATGGTTTGCCGTATTTTCCGATAAACTGCCTGTTGCTTCTGCCTCCGTAATATTCGCTTTGCCCGATTGGGCGGCGGTCAGCTTGCGTTCCATAACTCTGGCGCGGCGGCCGACATTTTCCAAAGAATTGGCGGCCTCCTGCAATTTTTTGCGGCTCTTTTCCACAGCTTGGTTGAAAAGACCGAATTCATTTTTGATCTGTCCCAAAATCTGCCAAACCTCGTCGGTGTTGGCTCGGATTGCCGCCGACTGAAAGCCAAGCTGTACCATGTTCAAAAGCGCCGCCAATGTGGTTGGTCCCGCCACCAGAACCTTGTAGTCCCTCTGCAAAGCTTCCCAAAGCTCCGTTTGACGGATAACTTCGGCAAAAAGCCCCTCCAAAGGCAGGAACAGCACCGCAAATTCCGTTGTGTAGGGCGGCTGAATGTATTTGCTTTTTATATCCTTGGCTTCGGCTTTAATGCGGTTTCCGAGGGCGGTCAGGGCTTTGGCTTTTTCGGCGGCATCTCCCTTTTCCTCCGCCGTTTGCAGGCGCTGATAATCCTCCAGCGGGAATTTGGCGTCGATGGGCAGCCAGACAAAACTACCTTTGTCATCGGGAATTTTGACGCAGTATTCCACAATTTCGCCGCTGTCTGGGTTGGGTTTGACATTGGCTTGATATTGCTCCGCCGCCAGCATTTGCCGCAAAATGCCGCCCAGCTGCACCTCGCCCCAGGTGCCGCGGATTTTGACATTGCGCAGCAGCTTTTGCAGGTCGCCCACGTTTGCTGCCAAATTTTGCATTTCGCCCAGACCTTGATGTACCTGCTCCAAACGCTCGCCTACCTGGGAAAAAGATTGGTTCAGTCTTTTTTCCAGGGTATTTTCCAGTTTTTCGTCCACGGTGCGGCGGATTTCCGCCAGAGTTTCGGCGTTTTCCTGCCGAATTAACTGCATTTCGCCGCCCACTGCCGTCCGCAGGTTTTCCATCTGTTGACTGCCGCTTGCGGTTTGCCCGTTGATATTTTGATTTAAAAATTTCAATTGTACGGACAAGTTGTCCGCCAGTTGGCTCATCAGCAAACCAATGTCCTCTTTGGTTGCGGTGTTTTCAGTTTGGTTTTTGCTGTTTTTTGCTTTTGCTTCTTTGATTATTTTCAAAGCAAAAAGCATGATAACTAAAGAAATTGCCGCCAAAACGGCGGAGATGATATTTAACGCTGTCATAAAAACTCCTGTTTGCTTAAACCAAATTGCCGTTCACAATGTGATATTTGTTGCAGGCATTGTCGTTCAACCCCAAAAGCTGTTGGTCGATGTCCGTTGTGGTGATGAAAATCTGGGATTTGCCGAAAGCCATTTTCAGCAAAGCGGCACGACGGTTTTTGTCCAGTTCCGACAAAACATCGTCCAAAAGCACAATGGGGTAGTAGCCGTTGATCTCCTTAACCAGCTCAATTTCGGAAAGCTTGATGGAGAGTGCCGCCGTTTTCTGCTGACCTTGGGAGCCGAAATGTCTGGCATCCACGCCGTTTATGGAAATTTTGAAATCGTCGCGGTGCGGCCCCGTTGTGGTGAAGCCTCGGCGCAAATCCTCATTGCGGCTTGCGGCGTAGGATGCTTTCAGCTGCTCTGCCAAATCCCGCAGGTCGCTGTATTCGTCAACAAAGGGCAGTGTTGTTTCGTACTGCAAAGCCAGCTTTTCTTCGCCGCCGCTTAAAAAATCATGGATTTCGGCGGCGATGATATTCAGGCGGTCGACAACAGCGGCTCGTTTTTGTACGATGACGGCGCCGCTTTGGCTCAGGCTTTCCTCCCACGGCAAAAGCAGCAGATCCCGCTCCGTTTCGCTGTTTATGCGTTCAAACTCAATTTGCTTCAGAAGATTGTTCCTTTGCATAAGGGCTTTTTTGTAGCTGTTTAAATAACTGCTGTAACCGCTGAACATTTGCAGCATTTCCCTGTCCAGAAAAAGCCGCCGCAAGTCGGGGCCTTTTTTGACAATTTCCAAATCCTCCGGCGTAAAAACCACGGTGTGCAGAAAACCCACAATGTCGCTGATTTTTTTGCAGACAACGCCGTTTTTCTTCCAGAGCTTTTTGCGTTGGCTGTAACCGGCGCTGACGGTTTCGTTTTGCCCGTCCCTTTCCAGCTCCGCTTCCAAAAAGAAAAAATCGCTGCCCCAGTTTTCCAGTTTTTCCTCGTTTTGCCCGCGGAAGGAGGACGCCGTACTTAAATAAGAAACCGCCTCCAGCAGGTTGGTTTTGCCCTGGGCATTTTTGCCGTAGATAATATTTATTTCCGGGTGCCAAAAAAATTCGCAGTCCTCGTAATTGCGAAAGCAGCGAATTGTCAGGCTGTTGAGTTTCATACTGTAACCTCCGTTCGGCAGGGAATAATCAAATCAACAAAATCCTCCGCCGAAAATTTTGCGG
>JAHZFN010000177.1 GCA_019421315.1 Peptococcaceae bacterium
CATTGTGGACCTTTCTTTGGCTCCCACACCTGCCGTTGGCGACAGCGTTGCGCATATTTTGGAAGAAATGGGTCTGGAACGCTGCGGCACCCACGGTACAACAGCGGCATTGGCTCTTTTGAATGACGCAGTAAAAAAAGGCGGCGTTATGGCAAGCTCCTATGTAGGCGGTTTGTCGGGCGCTTTCATTCCCGTTAGTGAGGATGCGGGCATGATCGATGCAGTTAATGCGGGCGCTTTGTCTTTGGACAAACTGGAAGCCATGACCTGCGTTTGCTCCGTTGGCTTGGACATGATTGTTCTGCCGGGCGACACTCCCGCTTCCACAATTTCCGCAATTATTGCGGACGAAGGCGCCATCGGCATGATCAACAGCAAAACCACTGCTGTTCGCGTTATTCCCGCCATCGGCAAAAAAGTCGGCGATACAGTTGAGTTCGGCGGTCTTTTGGGTCACGGTCCCGTGCAGCCCATTCATCCTTTCGGCAGTGAAGAGTTCATTGCCAGAGAAGGCAGAATCCCCGCACCGATCCATAGCCTGAAAAACTAAAATCGGTAATATTGCAGAGCTGACTGAACCGCTTCCTCAGGTGTTTTTTGTGTGCCTGTACCTGCATTCGGTTGGGCGCTGTGTTTTACTTGATTTAATTTGTTTTGCCTTTTATTACTTTTATTAAATTAAAGATAATTAAAGATATATTATGGCAGACATATATAAAGTATGCAAAACAGTAAAATATTTATATATATCAAATTTCAGAGGAGGAAGTTATAATGCTCAATCAAGAACAGGTTTTAGAAATTTTTGCCAAAACAGGTGTTTTGCTGGAGGGTCATTTCAAGCTGACTTCGGGTTTACACGCCGCCAAATATTTGCAGTGTGCACAGCTTTTGCAGTATCCCGAAGAAGCCGCACCTCTTTGCGAACAGCTGGGCAGTTATTTCAAAGATAAAGGCGTTACTGTTGTTGCAGGTCCTGCCACAGGCGGTATCATTATGGCTTATGAGGTTGCCAAATCTCTTGGTGTTCGTAACATTTTCGGCGAAAGAGAAAACGATGTTAGGACTTTCCGCAGAGGTTTTAAACTTTCTCCTGAAGATAAAGTTTTGGTGGTGGAAGACGTTGTTACAACCGGCGGCTCCGTTAAAGACTTGATTAAAGCCATCAAAGCCACAGGCGCCGAAGTTGTGGGCGTTGCTTCTTTTGTCAACCGTTCCGGCGGCAAAGCTGATTTCGGTGTACCTTTTGAATCCCTGGTAAAACTGGATATTCAAACCTATCAGCCCGAAGAATGCCCTATGTGCAAAGCAGGCAGCACAGCCGTTAAACCGGGCAGCCGCAACATTTAACTTATATCAAAAAACTAACAGGCAGTGCCTTTGGCGCTGCCTGTTTTTGTGCTTTTTTGCGTTAATTATGAATTGTTTGCAAATAATATTTTTTTAGTCTGAAAAACCTTGAGAATGTTGTTTCCAAATGAAAATCTCGGTTATAGATTATATAAATATAAAGATATAAAGAATTTGCCGACGGCTGTATGAAGTCTGAAAAGCTGCAAAACGGTTGTTAATCAGCCGCCCAATGTTATATCTTGAGTTTTGTACCAGTTGAGGGCATCGATGGTGTCTTTTTCGCTGAAATCAGGCCAAAGCTTGTTTTCAACATAAAAATCGGCGTAGACAGACTGGATGGGCAGAAAGCCTGAAAGTCGGCGCATACCGCCCCAGCGGATAATCAAATCTATGCGCCCTATGTCGGCGGATTGGGGTTCGCCCTGCTTGGCTATGCTTGCCAAATCCCATTTCCAGCCGTAATTTACCAGCAGGTTGACTTTGGGGCCGCCGCCGTTTAAAGCAGTTCTTTTGGTGTATGGCAGAAGCTCCTTGGGGAAGCTGGGGGAATTGGTATTGCCCAAAACCAAAAGGTCAATGCCTACGTCTGCCATCAGCTCCGCCGCTTTGACGCAGGCGGCTGAAAAGCTCAGACGCTGTTCTTTGGGGCGTTTGCAGTTATCCACAGTGAAACCGTAGTAAGTAATTTCCTGAACGCCCAGATTTTTCAGCTGTTTTAAAAGCCTCAAGCCGGGTTCCAGACCGTAGCGGTAGCCTTGGGATTTGTCCAGACCGTGTTCCGCCGCCCAGCGGCGGTTGCCGTCGGGGATTATGCCTATGTGTCGGGGGATTGCCATGATGTTTCTCCTTTGCGTTTGTATTTGCCGCCGCAAACGGCATTTGCAGATAAGTTATATCTAAATTATATCCCCTATGCGGACTGTTTATAATCAGGTTATAAAAAATTAATTATTAAATTTTATCGGTATGTGCGGCAAAATGTAGGCGAGTTCGTAAAAAATAACGAAAAGGCTTTGACACAGGTGGCCGGGAAACGCTGTGGAAAAACAAAAACCTCATTGCGCCAAATAAACGGAACGGAAAGCATAGGCTTTCGGCGCAATGAGGTTTGTTTTTTTATTTGTTTTGATTTTTCTGAGCTGTCGGGCAGGTGCTGCAGCTGCCTTTGCCTGTTTGACAAGGTACGTCGGGAGTTTGGCAAGGCAGGTCGGCAATGGCGGTTTTGCCGCCGCAGTCGGTTTGGCATTGATTGATTGAGGCAGAAACCTCGTTGATTTTTTTCAGCAAATCCGCAATTTCCTGCTGTACGGGATCCGGCAGACTGATTTGATCCAAATCCCAGGATTCTTTGACTTCCTTGGCGGTAACGATGGTGCCGGGAACGCCGACCACAGTGGAATTTGGCGGAACCTCTTTTACCACAACGGCGTTGGAGCCGATACGGGCGTGGTCGCCCACCTTGAATGGTCCGAGAATTTTGGCGCCGCAGCCGATTAAAACGCCGTTGCCGATGGTGGGGTGGCGTTTGCCCTGGTCTTTGCCTGTGCCGCCCAAGGTTACGCCGTGATAAATTGTGCAGTAATCGCCGATTTCGGCGGTTTCTCCGATAACAATGCCCATGCCGTGGTCAATGAAAAGACACTTGCCGATTTTGGCGCCGGGGTGAATTTCAATCCCCGTCAAAAAACGGTTGGTCTGAGAAATCATTCTGGCAACAGACTTCATATTGTGCTTGTAAAACCAGTGCGCCGGTTTGTGCCATTGGATGGCGTGGTAGCCGGCATATAAGAAAAATACCTGCAAAGGACCGGTTGCCGCCGGATCCTGCGAGGCTATGAACTTTGCTTCATCCCAAAAACGCATATAATCTCCACCTTCTAAACAGCTTTATTTCAGGGTGTTTTTAATTGTATTTTAAATATTAGTGATTTACTGGGAAATACTCTTTAAATTATCATATCATTAAAAGTTAGCCCCGTCAACTGTTTATAAAAGGTTTCAAGAAAAAAATATGTGATAAATACATGAAAATAAAGCAAAACTTAGAAAATGAAAGGAAATCAAAGTAAATCATATAAAATTAAGCTTTTTTGCGTTCTTTCTAACCTTGCACTTATTGCCGTATAACATTATTATATAGTTAAACGGTTTAGCACTCGATGTCAGTGAGTGCTAACAAGTCAGAAGGGTTTGTTTATTAATTTTTTAAGATATACAAAGGAGGATTTATCATGAACATCAGACCATTAGGTGAAAGAGTAGTTATTAAAATGCAGGAAGCCGAAGACAAAACACAATCCGGTATCATTTTGCCGGATACCGCCAAAGAAAAACCCATCGAAGGCGTAGTTGTGGCTGTTGGTGCGGGCAGAGTTGACGCAAACGGCAACCGTATTCCTTTGGAATTGAAAGTGGGCGACAAAGTTGTATATTCCAAATTTGCCGGCACACCCGTTAAACAAGACGGCGAAGAATATTTGATCATCAATGGCGAAAGAGACGTTTTGGCAGTTATCGAATAAACGATTATTATTAAATAATTTATATTAAATAATTTATGCATAAACGCCGCTTTGGCAATATATATTAATATAATGACAGTTATTATATATATAAGTTATTATTAACGATAGTGAATAATCCCAAAAAGAAAGAGGTACGTATAAATGGCTAAAAAGATTTTATTTAAAGAAGACGCTCGTTACGCTTTGGAAAGAGGCGTTAACGCTTTGGCAGACGCCGTAAAAGTTACAATCGGTCCTAAAGGCAGAAACGTTATTTTGGAAAGACATTTCGGCGCACCGCTTATTACCAACGACGGTGTTACCATTGCCAAAGAAATTGAATTGGAAGATAAAACCGAAAATATGGGCGCCAGCCTGGTTCGTGAAGTTGCCACCAAAACCAACGACGTCGCCGGCGACGGTACAACAACAGCCTGCGTTTTGGCACAGGCTATTATCGGCGAAGGCTTGAAAAATGTTACAGCCGGCGCTAACCCCATCATCTTGAAACGCGGTATCGACAAAGCTGTTATCGCTGCTGTTAAAAACCTGAAAGCCAACGCTTTGCAGGTTGAAACAAAAGACTCCATTGCTCAGATTGCCGCAGTATCCGCCAACGACAAAGAAATCGGCGGTTTGATTGCCGACGCTATGGAAAAAGTTTCCAAAGACGGCGTTATCTCCGTTGAGGAAAGCCAAAGCTTTGAAACTACCTGCGAAGTTGTTGAAGGTATGCAGTTCGACCGCGGTTACATTTCTCCTTACATGGTAACCGATGCTGAAAAAATGGAAGCCGTTTTGGACGAACCTTATATTTTGATGGTTGACAAAAAAATCTCCAGCATTCAAGAATTGCTGCCAGCTTTGGAAATGATTATGAAATCCGGCAAACCTCTCTTGATTATTGCCGAAGATATCGAAGGCGAAGCCGCAACCACCCTGGTTGTAAACAAACTCCGCGGCACATTCAATGTTGTTGCAGTTAAAGCTCCCGGTTTCGGCGAAAGAAGAAAAGACCAGCTGCAAGACATCGCTATCCTCACAGGCGGTACTGTAATTTCCGAAGACAGAGGTCTGAAACTTGACCAGGTTGAAGCAACCATGTTCGGTTCCGCCCGCCAGGTTAAAATCACCAAAGACACCACGACCATTATTGACGGTGCAGGCGCTCCCGAAGACATTAAAAACAGAGTTGCTTTTATTCGTCAGCAATCCATTGACACTCCTTCCGATTTCGACCGTGAAAAATTGCAGGAAAGACTCGCCAAATTGGCAGGCGGCGTTGCCGTAATCAAAGTTGGTGCCGCAACCGAAACCGAATTGAAAGAAAAGAAACTCCGCATTGATGATGCATTGAACGCAACCCGTGCAGCCGTTGAAGAAGGTTATGTTGCAGGCGGCGGCACAGCACTCATCAAATCTTTGAAGGTTCTTGATGACATTAAATGCGAAGATGCAGATGAACAAACCGGCGTTAACATTATCCGCAAAGCTTTGGAAGCTCCCGTTAAACAAATCGCTTACAACGCAGGTGTTGAAGGTGCAATCGTTGTTGAAAGAGTTAAAGAAACTCCCGATAACGTTGGTTTCAATGCCGCAACAGGAGTATTTGAAGACATGATTGCCGCAGGTATCATCGACCCTGTTAAGGTTACTCGTTCCGCTTTGCAGCACGCAGCCTCCGTTGCTTCCATGCTGTTGACAACAGAAGCCTTGGTTTCCATCATTCCTGCTGAAAACCCGGCTCCCGCAATGCCCCAAGGCGGTATGCCCCCGATGATGTAATCAACCTCTCTTAATTAAGTAGTAAATGCAATAAATAACCAACAAAAAGCAGCAGTTTTTGAACTGCTGTTTTTTGTTGTGGTTTGTTTGATGGCTTGGCGATGGCATTGGAATAGTTATTGGAAATTTCTTTTCAACTGCCGAATTTGCGAGCCAAAACATGAAATAAAATTAATTTGGTAAAATCAAGCCGAAAAAATAAAAATTACGGAATATCCCTTGAATTGTCTTTGTGATTGTGATATACTATTTAAAGTTATGTGTGCATTATTGCACGCGTAGGTAAACCGCTCTTTACAGGTTAAAGTCCGAAAGGCACCTTACGAGGCGAGTCTTTGACGATGGAGGTGTAAAAATGTACGCTATTATTGAAACAGGTGGTAAACAATTCAAGGTTGCCAAAGATGACGTTCTGAACGTTGAATTGCTCAATGCAGAAGTTGGCTCCACTATTGAATTGGACAAAGTTTTGGCTGTTGGTGCAGGTGCTGATTTGAAAGTCGGCAATCCCACAGTTGAAGGTGCGAAGGTTACTGCTAAGGTTTTGGAACATGGCAAAGCAAAGAAAATTGTTGTTTTCCATTATAAACCCAAGAAAAACATTCGCAAGAAAAACGGTCACAGACAACCTTTCACAAAATTGCAAATTGTTGAAATCAATGCTTAGTTGAAATTAACGCTTAATTAAGCAATAAATTTTTTATTCCACAAAAAGAGGAGGTGGGAATTCATGGCACACAAGAAGGCTGGTGGTAGTTCCAGAAACGGTCGAGACAGTGAAAGTAAGCGCTTAGGTCTCAAACGCCATGATGGTCAATATGTTACAGCTGGTAGCATTATTGTACGTCAAAGAGGTACTCATTTCCATCCCGGCACCAACGTTGGTTTGGGTAAAGATGATACTTTGTTTGCAAAAGCTAACGGTTTCGTAAAATTTGAAAGAAAAGACCGCAACCGCAAAAAAGTTAGCGTATACGAAGAAATTACCAGAACTGTTGAATCTTAGTTCTTTTTTTCGGAGTATTTGGGAGCAGTGCCTTTCGGCACTGCTCTTTTTAAATCAAAATCTTAAAATAAAATGGTGATTGCTTATGAAAATCAAAATTAAAATGCCGTCTTACACAGACATCATGTATAAAGACGGTTTCGGCAACCGCGGCTTGGTTACGGCGCACAGACTGCAGTCCTTGCTGGAGGAATATGAACAGAAAAAAGCGGCTGCCAAAGCTGCCGGCGCCTCCGAGGAGGAACTGGCAAAATATGACATTGAATTGGTAGATGAGGACGATTATTGAGCTGAGTTTGCCTTTGCAGCGGCTTTATTGTAAAAAAAAGGCTTGGGACGAATTATGCTAAAAATCGTCCTAAGCTTTTTTCATATGTTTTTTACAGCACAACTCTGCGGTTGAGCCGTTTTTTTGTTTTGTTCTATTCTATTATAATAGCGGTTATTGCGGATACTTGTTTGAATTTGGCAATAGAAAAACTCATTGGTAAAAAGAGATGATGTTTTTGATAAAAAAGCTTGATTTTTTCTGTGGTTTATCCCATTTTCCCTAAAAAAATCTGCTGTTGGCAAAAATAATATGAAATAACTAAGGATTATGGGAATATGAACAAATTTTCACTAAAAAAAACTTTACAAACATTGGAAAACTGGTTATAATAAAGATATGTTAATAGTGTGGGTATGTTTTTTCTTACTCATGCCTGATACATAATAAATTAAAATTTAGTTACAGGGGGAAATTAGAAATGATTGAAAGCACAACATGCACAAAAGCCGAAATCGACAGATTTAAAGGAATGGACATTTTAGGCGCACCTCAGTTCGACAAAGATATGTTAATGACAGTTATGAAAGTTGCTGCTAAATACGAACAATGCTTGGCAGAAGGCAAACGCCTTTATGACATGGACGGCAAAGTTATGGCAGCTTTGTTCTTTGAACCTTCCACACGTACTCGTCTGTCCTTCACAACTGCTATGCACAGACTTGGCGGTCATGTAATCACAGTTGCTGACGCTAAAACATCTTCCGGTAAAAAAGGCGAAACATGGCATGACACAATGAAAATCAACGACAGCTATGCTGACGTATTGGTTTGCCGTCATCCTGAAAAAGGTTCTGCTGAAGTTGCAGCTAACGCTTGTGAACATCCCGTATTGAACGGCGGCGACGGTGCAGGTCAACATCCTTCTCAGGCTTTGTTGGACATCTACACAATCTTCAAAGAAAAAGGTTCTCCTGAAGGTTTGACAGTAGCATTGGTTGGCGACTTGAAATATGGCCGTACAGTTCACTCTTTGGTAGACTTCTTGGCTTTCTTCAAATGTAAAGTTATCTTGGCTGCTCCTAAAGAATTGGCTATGCCTGAAGATATCGTTGCAGATATGAAAGAAAAAGGCGTTGAAATCGAATACAGAGAAGGTATGTTTGAAGCTGTTAAAGGCGCAGACGTTATCTACATGACTCGTGTACAAGGCGAACGTTTTGAAGACCAAGCTGAATACGAAAGAATTAAAGGCGCTTACATCATGAACGGCGAAGTTGTTAAAACCTTAAAAGAAGGCGCTATCATCATGCATCCGCTGCCCAGAATAGTTGAAATCACAACTGAAGTTGACGAATATCCCGGCGCTGCTTACTTCCGTGAAGCTGCTAACGGCTTGTTCGTTCGTATGGCTCTTATCGCTTTGGTTACCGGTAACGTTAAATTCGAAACCAGATAATCATTTTGCTTTAAAAGTTTGACTTTTCGGCTTTTTGCGGTGTGCCGCAAAAGCTTTATCAGAGTATATGTTGCTTCGGCGATGTATACTCTGATTTTTTTTATGCCTGTGATTATTTGCGTTTGTGATTGAAATTGTGAATGTTTTATTCAAAATATGGCAAAAAAGACGGTTTTCTTTGTGGTTTTGGGCGGATAATGGTTTGGCGTAATTAAAAATACTGTCAAAATATGCAAAATTAATCGTGAAATCAGTGGCAATCAGTACATAAATTTGTTATAATATACTAAATATCTTGCGGGAGTGAGCTCTAAAAAATAAACAGAGGATTTCTCGTATGAAAATGAAAAAGCAAGCTAACAAAAGGTCTAAACAAAAGGGAGGTTCGTTTGATGAAGAAAAGAATTTTAACTTGTTTAGTCAGCTTGGTTTTGCTGTTGGTTTTGCTGCCGACGGCTGCCATGGCTGCCGAGGTTACCGTCAAAATCGGTGATGTTGCCTTGGAAAACGGCGCCTATTATGTGCCCGATGCCGATAAAGTAGTGGCAAAGGTTGATACCGCACCGAAAGACGGCGGCTATTTGTATTATAACAACGGTACTTTAACGGTAGAGGGCGAGGTTGTTCTTGCCGAGACAGAGCAAAGTCTAACCCTTATCAATGTTCTTTCCGGCAAGCTGGTGATTACAGGGGACAAAGGCAGCAAGCTTGCTTTGCAGGCAAGCGGCGTTGCTGTTAACGTCGGTTCGGATGACAGCGGTTCAGCTGAAGTTTGTTTGGACAAAGCAGTTGATTTCAAGGCGGTTGCTCGGCTGAACGCTGTTCAGCTTATGGGTGAAAGCTCTTTTATCACAGCTGATAAATATTGCGGCGAAATCTGCTTTGAACAAGTCGGCAATTCTCCTGTTATTTTTGGCGGCAGCGGCAAGCTTTTGCTTAACACCACGGGCGGCATTACCATTGATGCAATCGGCAGCGCTCCCTGTGTTATAACAAATATTGCGGAGTTGACAAGCGATAATATTATTATTGATGCTCCTAACGCAGGCGGTTTCATCATTGCCCAAACGAGAGTTCGATTGACGGCGCCTACCGGCGATTTATCCTTGAGTATGGCGGGCATGGGCGATGCTGTGATCAAATCCCGTGATATTAAACTTACTGCCCCCAACGGGGAAATTACTGTTGAAACAAGCGGCAATGACCGTGTCGGTGCTTTGCTCGGTGAAGAGCATTGGAAATCGGCAGATAACCCTGATGAATATAATAATGCCAAAGTTGTAATTGACAGCGCAAAAGGCTGTTATTTGCGAAATCAAAACGGTGCTATGGTAATAAACGGCGATTTAACTGTTAATAACTGCGAAAATTTCCAGATTAGATGCGGCGGTTTTGCCGTAAACGGCTCATTGAATTTGCGGAATTGCTATAATGTTGATATAGATGTTGATACTGAAAATACTCCCGCCGTTACAGGCTATGTTAAGTCGGAAAACTGCCGATATGTATATTTGGAATCCCAATTTATTGCTGTCGGCGGCGATTTGACAATTAAAGACTGCGACCAATTTATTGTTTACGGCTATGGTCAGGCTCCCGCCGTTACTGGGGCAAACGGTATTGTTGCCGAAAACTGCGGCAGGTTGATGGCTTATGCGGAAGATTATATGGTTGCTCAAAAAGCAAATTTGAAAAATTGCGGTTTGGCGGATATCAAAAGTCTTGGCTATAATGCTGCCGCTTTGGGAAATTTGAATGCCGAAAACTGCGGCAAGGTTTTGGTTGAAGGCGATTTTGCGGCGCTTTTCGGCGATGCGACCGCCAAAAACTGCACCGTCATTTCTCTGATTAACAACACTGCCCAGCAGAATACCTGCACTAAACTGGAAGCAACGGACTGCGGCCGAGTTAATGCTATGAACAAAGGCAGCGGTTTGGTGGGCAATATCCAAGAAACAGGCAACAAAATCGTTACCGTATTTAATGACGATAAATATTCCGCAACGGCTTACGGCAAAGAATTGAAAATTTTGCCGCCCCATATTGACGGCGGAGTGATTATTATGGATTTGCCTTATGATTTGGACTTCCGTTCCGTGGATTCCGATCTGGGCGATTTGGCTGAGGACGGCTATCATTGGGACAACACAACAAAAACATTGTCCTTGGAAAATGTTTGGCTGACCGATGCACTGCTACTGCCGAAAAATCAACAGGTTAAAATTATTGTTAAAGGCACTGTCATTGTAGATTCTATTCAGGTGGAAAACAAGGATGACAGTGATTTACTGACAATAAGCGGCGAAAAGGATGTAGTTTTCATTGTTGACGATACCATAGATACCCAAAACGGCGGCTTGACCTTGGACACTTTGCAGAATCATATCGGTTTGGCAAGCCAGGGCGGTGACCAAACATATCTGACTTTGGCAAATACCGACAGCCAAATCGGCGGTATCAGCTGGCTCAGCGCTGACGGCGTAATTGTGAAAAACAGCAATGCAGTGGTCGGTTTCAGCGGTATGTCTTTGTTTGGCGACAGTTACGGTGAGCTTTACTGCAAATATATTGAAATGGACGATAATTCCGTTTTGGAATTACGCAGTTGCACCTTGGACTGTAAAACGACATATGGCGCCGACGGTCTGAAAGCTTATCTGCCGAAAAACGGCGGCTATACCATCGGTTATGATGATATGTTAAGAGCCGATACAATATTGGACAAAGACAATCATTTTGTTACAAATATTATTTTGAAAAAACAGAGCAAAGGTAACGGCGGCGGTGGCGGCAGTGTAACCAAATATACGCCTGTTATTGTCAACCCCGACCACGGCAAAATTACCGTTGACAATAACAGACCTGCAAGCGGTCAAAAAGTTACAATTACCATCAAAGCCGACGAAGGCTACACTGCCGAAAGTGTCAGCGTTATTGACGGGGATAAGAAAACAGTTGAACTGATCAAAAACGATGACGGCACATATTCTTTCGTTCAGCCTTCTTCTATTGTTACCGTCACAGGCAAAGTGAGCAGCGGTTCTGCTTACGGCGACTGTCCCAGAGATAAAACTTGTCCTTTGGCAAAATTTGACGATATGAATTTGCAGGCTTGGTATCATGACGGCTGCCATTACTGCGTGGCAGGACACTTGATGAACGGTGTTTCTGATAAGCTGTTTGCGCCCAATGCTGCAACATCCCGCAGCATGATTGTAACAATTCTCTGGCGTATGGAGGGTTGCCCCGTTGTTAACTATGCTATGAATTTCTCCGATGTGGAAAGTGAACAATGGTACACGGAAGCTGTTCGCTGGGCTGCCTCCGAAAAAATCGTCAACGGTTACAGCAACTCCGCTTTCGGTTCCGACGATAACATCATCAGAGAGCAGCTGGCGGCAATTATGTTCCGCTATGCACAATACAAAAATTACGATACAACTCAGGGCGGTATGGCAATTCATGAATTTGACGACTACGCAAGCATTTCTCAATATGCCGTTCCCGCTATGGCTTGGTGCGTAAACACAGGCTTGATGAACGGCATGGGCGACAACACATTGAATCCCGGCGGCAGCGCAACCCGTGCGGAAGCGGCGGCAATTTTGATGCGTTTTTGCCAAAGCTTTGCCAATGAAAGCGGCGGTCGTTAAAAAGCAGTTGGAAAAATTTGACTTATAACCGAAAAATGCGCCGAATTGCAGGATTTTTCTGAAGCTGTATTTAATACTTATTAATTAAGAAGAAATTATTAAGAAGAAATTTAAAATGCAAGGAGCAAGTATTCGATGAAAAATAAAATTTTGGCAGGTAAGTTCGGCGTTTGGACGGTTTTTATGATTTTGATGTTGTCCTGTTCGCAGGCGGCATATGGTATGAACCAAGAAACTGTGGAAAAAAGCTTCAGTTTGGCGATGAAAATCGGCATTGTTGCTTTGTCTGCCTTGTTGATTGGCATTACGGCAATTTTTGCTTACGGTCTGATCAGAAATTGGTGGAAAACCCGCAAGCATGATTGAATTTTTAACATAAATCAGCCTGTTTTTTGATAGCAAGCTGATTTTTTTGTTCTGTTTTTTATATTCTCCGTATGCCGTAACGAGCGGTATTCGGGGGGGATTTTTTTAAATTTTACTTATTTTTTACATGGCTTTGATTGTAAATTTCACATTGCATTTTTTATAATTAAATCATGCAGATAAAATGCAGATAAAATAGAGATGAAATTGTAAAATGCCGTAAAAAATCGAAAAACGGGCGGAAAATTGTTTGGTCTTGTATGGAATTTTTTACAAGCTGTTTTACAGCAATGCGATGAATTTTTCAATATTTCATTATTGCTTGTGCTGCTGAATTTTGGCGGCGGAATGGAGATTTATATGACTTATAAGACTATTGTGATTGATTATGCGCCAAAGGCAAAGAAGATGGCGGCGGCTGTTGAAAAAAAGCCAATGAAATGGCATTAAAGGGCGGCCGCAGTATGACGGCAGAGCAGCTGGACGGTGAGTACAGCCGTTTGTGCGTTTCGCCTTTTGGCATTAAGTCGATGCTTTTGCAAAACATCGATAAGCAGATTGCTCTGGGCAAAAACGGTTATATCTGCATTAAGGCTAATTCGGTTACCGAAAGGGAGGTTATTGATAAGCTGGCAGAGGCTTCCTGCGCCGGTGTGGAAATTGCCTGTCCTGTGCAGGATATGGAGCTGCGGGAGCAGCTTAAATGGGTATTGGATACGCAGCTGCGTGATACTGCAAAGGCAAGCCTTATGCTGCCGAACGGGTCATATTGCCGCAAGCAAGGCGCTGTACCTTTTGGTTCTCAGGATTATTTCATGCAGCAATCACCGCATATACCGACAGAGCCGACATCGGAATTCTCCAAGCTTATGCTGAGGCTGAGACTGAAAAATTTGGTAAAAATTTTTTGCGCAAAATTAAGAAATGCTTTTTCCGGATTACTTTCAATTGTTAAATTATAAAACAAAAAAGTGTGACTTTGGCAGTCACACTTTTTTTTATGTGCGGTTATGAATAATGTAAATTATTTGCGGAGCAGACCTTTGGCGCGAGTTGGTTTCAAAAGCAAATCCAAAGCGTCAAAGATGGAGGTAACCACGATGTCCGCATGATTGATGAGCTTGGCGCAGCAGCCTTCGGGACCGATGACCGCAACTGCCATGTCGGCGGCGTCCAACATGGGAATGTCGTTCAGTCCGTTGCCGACAACCATGCTTTGACCTTCCAGAGAATCGACGATTTTGGCTTTTTCCTTGCCCGCTTCCGCCAGCGGGAAGCTTTTAACTTCGATGCCGTCTGCTTCGCACTGCGGCGTGGCGGTGCCGTAGGAGTCTGCCGTCAGGCAGTAAACGTTGACACCCTGCGCCTTGATGGCTGTGATTTGTTCTTTGATTCCGTCAATGATTTTGCCGTCTGTGGCGATGGTGCCGTTGAAATCAAGCACCAAATTGCAAATTTCCAAAGGCTGCATACCCAGATTTTTTATACTGATCATTTTAAAATACGCCTCCCAGAGTATTTCAAGTATTTTATTGTGATTTATTTCGACACAATAATTATAA
>JAHZFN010000178.1:0-5686 GCA_019421315.1 Peptococcaceae bacterium
ATAAATGACATCAAAATGCCGACGGGAATTTCATAAGGCAAAAACAGCACCCTCGCCAGCATATCGCAGAAAACCACAAAGGACATCCCTGCCAAAGCGGAGGCGGGAATAACATAGCGGTTATCGCTGCCCATAACAAAACGCACCGCATGGGGCACAATTAACCCCACAAAACCCAAAAGACCCGCAAAGCTGACGGCAGCGCCTGCCAAAACCGCCGCAGCGCCCATCAGCAAAAAACGGTAAAGGGTAACATTCATGCCAAGGGATCTTGCAGTATTCTGCCCCAATGCCAAAACATTCAAATCGTTGCCGAAAAACATGGCGGCCGCCAAACCCACCGCAATATAGACGGCAGGCGTCCTCAGAATTTCCATGGTAACGGTGGAAAGGCCGCCCACCAAAAAGGCAGACGAACCGATATAGGCATCGGGGTTGACAATCATGATGGTGTTCATGCCTGCCCCGAAAATACTGCTGATGGCAATACCCATCAAAATAATGGTAACCTTAGAGCTGTTGGCGCCGAAAGACATAAACAGAATGACCATTGCCGTTGCCAAAGCCCCGACAAAAGCCGCCAAAGGCAAAAGCGATGTGGCGGAAGGCCAAAAAGATGCGCACAAAAGCACCATCAAGCCTGCCCCCGAATTAACGCCGATAATATTGGGGCTGGCAAGGGGGTTGTTCAAAACAGCCTGAATGATGCCGCCCGAAACCGCCAAAGCCCCGCCCGCCAAAACAGCGGCGATAATTCTTGGCAGACGAACATACATAATAATGCGGTATGCCACAGATTCCGTATCCCCCGCAAGAAGCACGTTAAGCACCTCTTTCGGCGAATAATTATCGGTTCCCACGCAAAAGCTGAGCAGAACAAAAACCAGCAGGGATACCGCCAATGCAGCCATCAAAAGCAGATTTTTCATCTTTTTACCGCTATATTTATTGCTGTATTTAATATTGTGCTTATTCGCCATAAATTATATCTGCCAAGGCTGCATAGCTTTCGCCCCACCTGTCATTAGGTTTGTACAAAAACAGTTTAGGATCAAGAATTTGATAATTGCCGTTTTTAACTGCGGAAAGACCTGCCCATGCCGGGTTGCTTTCCAGATAAGTGTTCAGGCTTTCATCGGCGGAATCGGCACTGTAACCCATCGGAATAACCAAAATATATTCGGGGTCCATATCCACAATCGCCTCAACGCTGAAGGTTTTCAAAAGAGAGGGGTTTTCATCGGCAATATTGACACAGCCCAAATCTTTAAGCATTGCACCGGTCATGGAATCGGAGGTTTGCGCCCGCACGCCTTTGGAATATGTAATCAAGAGCAAAACGGAGGGTGATTTTTCTTTGTCCACAGAAGCGATAACATCGTCAATCTGTTTCTGCACAGCTGTGCCGTGTTCATCATAAGCGTCGGCATTACCTGTAATATCGGTGAACGTTTTCAATGTATTAAGATAATCATCAAAGCTGTTCACATCAAAATAAGCGTAATTAATACCCGCCTGCTTCAATGTGTCGGCAATGGCAACCTGCTGATCGGTGGCAGATGATAAAATCACGAAATCAGGGTCAAGCGCAATGATGGATTCAACGCTGGGCTCGTCGTGCTTGCCAACCTTGGCAACGCTTTCCGCAACCTCAAAATCAGTATCGTCGGAAACACCGATCAGGCTTTCTTCACCGCCCGCCAATCTCCAAATATCAGCCAAACCGCCCATGCAGGCAACAACCTTTTGGGGATTTTCCACAGTAACTTCATTGCCCAAAGCATCGGTAAAGGTATAAGCCGAGCCGCCGGCTGACGCTTGTTCGCTGTCTTGACTGCCGCAGCCTGCCACAGCAAACAATGCAACAGTTAAACAGACAACCGCAATTAAAATTTTCTTTTTCATTTTTCTTCTCCTTAATTAATCTTAATTAATCTCATACTTAATTCTTTGCTAATTTATAAATTAAAAATTTATCGGAAACGTATGCCTTTATTCCACAGCAGTTTCTTTCATCTTTTCCAAAAGCTGTTTGCCGTAAGCGCAGTAGCTGTCTTCCGCCATGTAATCGCCGTCGTGATAATAACTGCCTCTGGCACGGCAGCCGCCGCATTTATTTTTAAATTCGCAGTCCTTGCAGGTGCCGCCGTAGCTTTCGGTACGCAATGTTTTAAAAAGCTCGCTGTTTTGCCAAACCTCGGCAAAATCATCGGTGTGCACATTACCCGCCGCCTCCGTCATGTAGGCGCAGGGGCGAATATCGCCGACGGGACTGACAATGCAGTAGGTTATGCCTGCCAGGCAACCCCTGGTAAAACGAGTGGGAATCTCCATCTGTTCCGCCACTCTGGTGAACTGCGGGGCACAGGTCGGTTTGACACTGATGGGAACCTTGGCGGATTTTGCCATAATCTTCTGCAATGTTCTTTCATATTCCATAACCTCAAGGGAGGTTTCTTCAATATATTTGCCGCGTCCCACGGGAATCAGGAAGAAAACCTGCACTCCCACAGCGCCGATTTCCGCAGCAAAATCAATCATGTCGCAAACCTCATCCCTGTTCCAATCCATCAATGTGATATGAATTTGGAAAGGCAGACCGACTTCCTTGCAATTTTTCATACCCTCAACCGTTAATTGATACGCCTGCTCATCGCCGCGGAATTTATTGTGCTGGGCCGGGTCAAGGCTGTCCAGGCTGATACCCATCGCCTGCGCTCCCGCTTCTTTCAGCTTCTCGGCAACCTCTTTGGTAATCAGCATGCCGTTGGTTCCGAAAACAGGCCGCAAGCCTTTGGCGGCGGCATAAGCCACCAATTCAAAAATATCAGGCCGCATAAGCGGTTCGCCGCCGCTGAAAATCATAATTTCAAAACCTGCCTCGGCAATGCTGTCAATCATTTTTTTCGCTTCCGCCGTGGTCAGCTCCTGCGAATATTTTTCACCTGCATCCTGGTAGCAATGACTGCATTTCAAATTGCACTGGTTTGTTGTCATCCATGAAACAATCATCATATTCCTAACCCTTTCTTATCCAAAAAACTTTATAAAAAAACTACTATTAAATAAAACTATTCAAACTAAAACAATTTTTTTTAAACAAATTCCCAACACGACTACGGGATAATGTAACATCGCATTTTGACGTATTACTCAAATTAGTATTTGCTGCGACAGTAAAACAAGCCGCAAAAAATGAACATTATTCACAAATGTTCATTACCGTGATTATTAGTATAGCACCAAATACCGGCACTGTCAACAGCCGAATTCAAAACAACTCCGCCCGATAACCATGAAAGGAAAAGCCTTGTCTCGAAACGAGCAAGGCTTTTCGTAAATAGTTGAAGAAAATTTTTTTTAAGAGTATCTCAATATCAAAAATTATATCCAAAATTGAATAATTAAAAAGCGGTTATGTTTTCAGTTGTGCCAATACCTTCGATAACTCCGGTCATCTTTGGATTAATCATATTTTTCCGAACACAAAAAATGAACAAACAAGCAAAATGTTCATTAGCATATTTACAGTATAACCGCAAAAGCAGCCTTTGTCAACAAAAAAATGAACATTTATCAAAAATGTTCATAAATTTGAGTGTTCTGCAATTTTGGCGCCAACTCTTTATCAGCGCAACATATTAAAATTAGTGTTGCCGAACACGGTTATCCAAAAGTCAAGATACCACTTTACTGCCAATAAACAGCAAATTCGGCAGCATAATTTAAAAAGAGGCGCAAGGATAGCGCCTTTTTATGTCGAAAATAATATTTATATGTATGTTAAATATTTTTTAATGTTTTTAACCGCTACGAAAGGAGCAATAACCTTGAATTATTATTCTCCCCCACTTTTATATCAGAGAGAAGAAAAAAGAAACATCGTCAAAATCGGACTGACTCTGTTAATCATCATGATTGTGCCCGCCGTTTTCCAATTTGCGGCAACGGCAATCGCCTGCAAGCTTTCCCCTCAGGCGGCTAATTCCGCAGGCTTTGATTTCTTCCTGGTTTTTGTTCCCCAATATTTATTGGCATACCCCTTGGCGGTGGTCGTTTTGCGCCGCCTGCCGCAATATTCCATACCTCAGCGTTCCTTGGGGGTCAACCCGTTTTTTCATTATTTCTGCATATGCTATCTGGCTTTGACTGTCGGCAGCTTGCTGAACGCCATTTTCAACCGCATTTTGCAATTTTTCTGCCAAATCAACCCCGATTTTTCGTTATCGGAGCTGCTGAATCAATTCAACCTGCCCACGGTGTTTTTGCTGACCGTTCTACTGGCTCCCCTTGCAGAAGAATTGATTTTCCGCAAAATGCTCTTGGACAGGCTGATCAAATACGGCGAACTGCCTGCGGTTATAACTTCGGGACTGGTTTTCGGTCTTTGCCACGGCAGCTTCAGTCAATTTTTTTACGCCGTTTTGGTCGGCTGGGTTTTCGCCTATATTTACGTTAAAACGGGCAAAATTCGATACAGCATTTGTCTGCACATGATCATCAACTTCTGGGGTTCGGTAATGCCGATGACCATTAACCAAAACCTCAACTATCTTTTATTCGTCATCTATATTACCACCTCTTTGGCGTTTATAATTCTGGGCGTAATTTACTGCATTCCCTACCGCAAAAAAATGAATTTTGCGCCATCGGACTTTGAACTCAACACCAAAGAGGCTTTAAAAATCATTTGGCTGAATTGGGGCATGATTTTGGCAGTTCTCGTTTGCTTCGTTTTTTTTGCAGCGAATATAATTCTTTAGATTTTCTTAAATTTGCCCATAAAAAAACCTGCCCATGGCAAAAAAGCCCGTTACTTATAAGGAAGTGAGTAACGGGTTTTCTATATACCAAATTAATATTTTTGTTACGACAATCGGATAGATAAGATATTGTAGTAAAGTTAAATAATAACTCTATAAAAATTGAAATTAAGGCATTAACCATGGCATACACAATCTATGCAGATAACCCAATCTTGTGGGTTCAAAAGATGAATTATATTCGTAATCAATATGTAAACATTGTAAATAAGGAAATTATTTACATTTAGCATATATGAAAATACCTCTTAGAAGCAAAACTTCTAAGAGGTATTTTTTGAGGAAACTCATTTATGAAATTGAAATTGATGGAATATTATTTATATTGTTCGGCTTCAGTCAAGAAATCTTTCAATAATTGTTCTGCTGAGCTACCACCAACTTTGTAAAATTCAGTGTCAGCCTTTCTTGCCAGTTCACTGAACTTAGCAATATTTTCTTCAGATACGACATTTAATTCCATTCCATTGTCTTGCAATGCTTTTTTGGCAGTATCAATAGCAGCATAATGTTGTTCATCATACAAAGCATAGGATTCTTTCATTGCTTCCAACAGCAGATTTTGAATATCCTCAGGCAAAGATTCCCACAAATCTTTATTAAAAACTACAGGAGCAACATACAAATCAGAATTACCTTCAGATAAATATTTTTGAACTTCATAAAATTTCATATTTTCAACAATTTCATAAGGATTGGTTTGACCATCAGCCATGTTTAATGAAAGGGAACTATAAAGCTCAGAGAAAGGAATGCTAACGGGATCCGCACCATAGGCTTTATAAGTTGTTGTAATCAAAGGTGCAGACATAACACGTATTTTCAATCCGTTAAAATCATCGGGTGAAGTAATTGGTCTTACA